>NZ_JAFLMX010000198.1:0-988 GCF_017849675.1 Alteromonas sp. AO-Serp | reverse complement strand
AGATGTGAATAAGAGACACCACTAAAAATGTTGACGGCGGTGAAATTTCATCGAAGCTTTCTACGGTGCGAGAGCTTAGGTAGCGGCTTCGTAAGGTATAGCTGAACCCTAGTTGGTTACTTCTTTGATAGTAGGTTAGCCCTGCACTCACCACACCTGGCACGGTGCCATCGATGTGGCGACCTTCGCCTTCAACGCTGTCGCTAAATCGGGCTTTGGTCCACGCAGCTTCAATGTCTGTTGTTAGGTGATGGCTTATCCAGTAGTAGGCACTCACTTCAATGCCGTGTCTCTCGGAGGGGCGACTGGCTTCAGTAAAGCCTGCATCACCAACATATACCAGCTCGCTATCAAGCTCTAGGCGCCACAAGGCAGCAGACAGGTTATAGGTTTTGTTATCGGTATAGTTAACGCCCGCTTCATAGCCAAGGCTCTTTACTAACAAGGGAGCAGCTTCGGTGGCGTCACCACTTACCGGGTCTATATTAATGGTGGCTCCCCGTGCATCGTTGGAATGAAAGCCCTGCCCAACGTTGGCAAATGCGGTAAGTTGGTCTGATACACTGTACTTCAAGCCTGCTTTAAGGGTAAATAAACCGTCACTTTCGCTTCCTGAATTAGCACCAAGATTACTGGTAACGTCCACATCTAAGTAATCGTATCTGCCTCCTAATGAAAGGCTTAATGCGTCACTTAGCACAATGTTTGACTGGGCAAAAAGTGCATAGCTGTTACTGTCTATTTCGTCTTCTCGAATAGTGCCAAAGCGGGTTAAGTTTTGGGTGCGATACAAACCCACGTTTTCAATATCGTCGAAACGCCACTGGCCGCCTAAGGTAATACTGCTTCCATCCGTAAGCGCCAAGGGAAGGGTAGTGAATATTTCAGCACCATAAATTTTTCGGTCGTCGGCCTGTTCGAATTGATCGCCTCTCTCTGGGTTATCAAGGAAGTAAGTGAAATTAGAAAAAAGGCTAAGCGTTGTATC
>NZ_JAFLMX010000043.1:0-1563 GCF_017849675.1 Alteromonas sp. AO-Serp | reverse complement strand
TGACCGCGAAGCTGCTCTTCAAGTTCTGCTGCTAATGCCAATGTATTGAGAGGTTCGCCCGTTTGCGGGTCTATATCGAGCAATTGCGCTGTTACCATTGCGCAGCTGTAATCACTGGATACCTGTCTTCCGACGATGTTTGCCTTTTCTACGTTGGCAGCAACCAACTCTAATGCTTCTGGGCTTGCAGAATTAAAGTCGGCAGGAATGACCGGCCCGCCTGCAAAGCCGCCTTCTACAATTTCAGTAAAGCGGGTTGAAGGAGAGAAAAGCGAAATAACTAACGAACGGTTCACCCCATTAATAAAGAAGAGTTGGTCGTGAACATTCTTTAAGGTATCGAAGAAGTTTTGATTGTAGATGTTATCGTTTTTATCACACACAGAAACTAATATATTGTTAGCGCCACCAAAATCTTGGCGATGCTCAATGTACGTTTTCATGTATTCATGATTTAGCGGTATGTTCTTTTCAAAACCCGCGTCTAAGCGCATTTGTGAAGCTTGGTAACCAAGGAAAACTGTGGCTATAGCAAACAAGGCTACGACAATTTTACGGTTTCCGAATACTAATTTTTCAAGAAAATGGGTCATTGTTTTTATACTGCCCTATTTTAAATTCAACGTTTTAATGCCATTCGCAGTAACGGCAATATTCTTACCTTTAAACTGTGTTGCATTAAGAAGCGCGGCTTTGTCTTTAATTTGTGAAACGACAATGCCTTCATCAGCTTCGCAATCTGAAAGGTTTGCATAGGGGTCTCGCATACTGGTGGGTAAAGGTCGCTGTGCGCTTACCATCATCCCGTTGTTACCCAAAGCATAAACCTTCGATTCAGAGCCAATTAGAATTGAATTTAGTGTGCTGGTTGAGCAAGTTTGTACGTATTCCCACTCACCTTCGTTTCTGTTAACAAATATATTTCCGCGAAGGCCAACCGCTAGAACGGTATTTTCATCAAGCGGCTTAATATCGAAAAACGATCCTGTATAGTCGACGTAATACCGTTCCCACGATTCTCCCATATTGGTACTTTTGGCTAGCAACCCGGCTTCGCCAGCTAGGTAAAGCGTATCACCATCAAGGGTAATTCTGTTTAAGTGGGGTAAAATAGATTCAAGTTCTTGCTGATAGAAGTCTTCATCTTCTTTTCGAATATCTTCAAGGTATTCTTGATCCATTGGGTCAAGCAGACTGGCATGACGTTCTGCCGTCCACGTTTTTCCACCGTCTAAGGTTCGATAGAACAAGCCATAGGCACCTGTAGCAATCCCCTGCTTTTCATTGAAGAATAATACGTCTAGAAATGGGCGCTGAAGGTCAGGTTGGAAATTTTGTATCTCCCACGTTTCGCCTTTATCTGAAGAATGAAGAATGACAGCGTCGTGGCCCACTGCCCAAATATTGTCGCCTACAACAGTTGTCGCTGTAAGCGTTGATTGTGTTGGTACGGCTTTTGAGTAAATGCCTCACCATCCTCTGAAACTAACACGTGACCGCGTTCACCGACAATAACGTCAAATGTTTCAGCGTCTATGTCCAAAAGAACCTATTGCTCAACCA
>NZ_JAFLMX010000189.1:0-22035 GCF_017849675.1 Alteromonas sp. AO-Serp | reverse complement strand
CATCAGCATCCAACCTGACATGTCAGACGCACCCGCAGACAGTGCGGTTACTTGAGGGCTAACTTGTCGCCCTCCCAAAATATAACCAGAAATATCACTGGTAGATTGTCGGTAAGCAAACAACCCTATCCCTAACATCGCTATAAAATACACCGCTAGTGATAGGTAACTTTCCATTGGCATAACGTTCGTTATTTCCTCTATTGCTCTTCGAAAACTCGTAAATGAAAACGCCATTTAACCTTTGCTAATTGAAATTCAAAAGCAAATAATTAAATCGAACAATAATCATTAGAGCTCTAACAATATAAGGATCTGACAGAAAATTTCAAGTGCAATTTTTAAACAACATCGTTTAACTGGCACTTATGTTTAAATTAGCACCAACCATGTTTCACAGCATATTACGCTAATAAAACCCAAAATTATCATTATTATTCATTAACTTAAAAACTCTGAGTCATTTATGAAACAATTTAACTTTAGCTGAAAAGTCGCAAAAAACAGCAACTTTACTATCAGCTAAAACATTTTCATTAAAAATACTTTGTTACGCGCACTCAGACGAAATAACATCCAAAAGAAGCTTTTCTACAGGCAGTAAATGGGTAAGTTGCGTACAATCTTCACTATGTAGCGAGCGAACCCGATTAATTAGCTTCTCACACGCCTTTTCGTCATTTTTCACAGTAAATAGTTTCGGATGAATATAATATTTCCTGCAAACGGTGGGAGTATTGCCAAGTTCTGCTGCAACACACTTACTTAACGTACTCTCCCATTTCTTGGTTCTGGAGTTTGCTATCTGTTCATAAACACTGGGCAGGTTTGTTAGTGCAAATCGACTTGATGCCCACGTTCGAAAGTCTTTGCAACTGAACTGTTCACTTAGTTCGTTGTGGATGAACGCATTAACGTCTTCGCTCGTTACGTCGTGCCATTGTTTATTCTTATCTTGATAACGAAATAAACAGTAACCTTGTTGTTGCGCACAGTCACAAACTAATGAAGCAAGCTCAGGGTCGTTTACTTTTAGTGTTCTTGGTTTGCCGTGCTTACCAATGTAAGCAAGTTCAACACTATCGTCACACTGCGCTTGCACATGCTTGCGCCGCAATGTAGTTAACCCATATGTGTTATTTTCCTTGCTATATTGAGCGTTGCCAACTCTAGCACCTGTGTAATCGAGCAACAGGCACACCAGCGCGCAAGCTCTTTCTTGCGTCCATGTTGGCTGTGAAATTAATGAAAGACAGTGCTCACGGAACCCAGGAAGTGCATTACCAAAGGCAACCAAACGCTCAAATTTTTCTACTTGCTGCTGCTCGTGCCATTTGTTGTGATAGATATATTGTTTACGTCCTTTTTCGTCATAGCCGACAGCTTGAACGCTGGCTTTACTATCACGGCTTATAAAGGTGTCGCGCCAATTTGGAGGAATGACAAGCTTTTTGATACGCTTTAGCACGCGCTCTCCTGTGACTTTCTTTCCACTTGCATAGCGATAGTAAAACCGTTTATCACCGCAAGCGATGCGCCTTATTGATAGATGGCTATCATCAGAGTAGACGTTGCAATAGCCTTTAATCCGTTTCATTTATAGATACTCCTTTCCTTACCAGCTAAGAAGACCGACTGTTAAGGTGCTGCTACGGCCGCAGATGCTCGCTGTGCTTTCTTAGTCAGATTGCAAACAACGGTACCAAATCTCAATTTATAAATAGAATCTACAGAAGAACGTACAGAAATGATCACTACACGCAAGTAACCTTGCCGCAAGCCGACGCTTCCACGGCAAGACAGTGATTTTAAAGGCCATAACGAATTTTCACGCTATGTGTAAAATTATCACAGTACCGGCTGTTTGGTCCGGTAGCGGCGCTTGCTAAAACTCAGCATATCGCTTCGAAATCCTTCTTTATTTCGCCTTAAAGCTTACTAAATCATATTTAACATTCCGAAAATAACCATTAATAACAATAGCATAAAAACAAACCCTCTCTTTTTTCTACTAAAGTATAAACCGCTACTTTTCTTCGTCGGAATGCAACTTGAATAAGTATGAACAATAGTTGTCGAGTTACCTATGCACTTAGGTGAAGCCGAACAGCAATACCCTGTGAAGTGCAAGTGAAGTGGATTGATTTAGAGAGTCCAAGTAAGAAGTCGAGGATTTAAAGATGAATGTTCAAAGTTCGAAAAACGTAGAGTCAAAAAGCGAAAACAGTAATGAACATGAGAATTTGAGAGCCCATGTTGTATCAACCGGTGATTTGCAAGTCGCGGCTGTATTTCCGTCAAAACGTAAAGTGCAGGAAGTACTTGAGATAGTTCAAGACCAAACATCTGTTGAGGTATCTCAAGTAGAAATTATCGAAGCTGGCGACCCTAAAATGAGTGAAAAACTTGAACGTAACAGCGCATCCATTGGCAAAAGCATGTGGTCGTCCCACCTGTTGCTTGGTTCAATCGGTCTGATTGTAGGTTTAGTGGCGGCATTTTTGTTAACGCAGTTTGGCCCAGCGCTTACTCAACAAAATCCTTTGTTTACCTACATAGCACTAATTAGCCCAGGCATATTCATTGGGTTATTCATAGCGGGTTTAATCGGTTTACGTCCAGACAGAAATGAGGTTATACAGACCGTAAGACACGCGGTTAGATATGGTAAAGTTGCGCTGGTAATTAACCTTAAAAAGTCACAGTCTGCTTCTAAAGTCTCGCAATTACTGAAGCAGCACACCGACAACGTGGTCGAATCTATTCGGTAGCAAGACTAGCGACATAATATGGAACGCTGCTTCAAAGCAGAATGTGATACAGTAATCATAGCGGAGTTATCAATCTAGCTGTTCCAATATTTTCGAAGGGCAATATAACGAACTCCACGTTTATTGCCCTTCGTCGTTTGGTCGGCGTTATTCTGAAAGAGAGATTAGGCACCAATTGTATGGATTTAATATTTTTTGATTTAGATGGCACTTTATTAAATAAGTCTTCTGAAATCTCCTCGTTTACTAAAGAGACGTTGGGCTTGCTTGGTGAGAGAGACATTGCATTCACCGTAGCGACGGGTCGTACCATGCATTCAGCGCAATTTGTGCTACAAGGTCAGTCTTTTGTACTCCCTCACATTTATAATAATGGGGTGGCAATTTGGGATCCTGCCGGAAACGCGCTAACACTAGAAAATTTGCTCGCGCCCAGTGAAGTAAATCTTATTATCGAGCACGCCGTAAATAATAATATTACGCCTTTCATTAACACAGTGAATATGGATAGCCCAGATCACGAGCACGTGATTTACCATTCGTCGCCTAAGCATCAGGTGGAACACGATTTAATTGAAAAGTATTTTTCGCGCACTAAAGCGCGATTAGCGTCTATTGAGTCGCTACCTGCTAATGCACATATAACAAACATCAGTATGATCGGAGATGCACCGCTAGTCTATGACATGTATAAGCAGCTCAACATGCACGAAGGACTGATAGCGTACTCTGGGCCAGCTATCGAAGGGGATGAGTACCGTTGGATGGATGTACACCACAATCTTGCGAATAAAGGTAGTGCGGTAGAGCTTTTGCGCCAACAGTTGAATGCAAGCAACGTTATTGTGTTTGGCGACAGTGATAATGATTTAAGTATGTTTAAGCTAGCAGACGAGGCTTATGCACCTTCTAACGCTAAACCTTATATCAAAGACGCCGCCACTTCCGTCATTGGGCATCACGATGAAGATGGAATCGCCCGCTTTCTACGAGAGCGATTCTCACTTTAGAAGATGCTGATTAAAAAGCATCGTGAAAATGGTAGCCTTCAAACTATATGAATTAGGCTAGTTAATTAAGGCTACCACTCTATAGGCTCTCTATCTTTTAAGAATTGGCCATGGGGGCCACCCTCTTCCATGGTTGCTAACCAAATAGCCGTATCTGCTCCCTCCTCGGGCGTTTTGGGCGCATCACTCCCCCCCATTCTGGTGTGCACCCAACCTGGGGTCATGCTATTAACGGTTACATCAAGAGACTTACCGTCAGCAGCTTCATCAACTACCGCTGCCATCTTAACCGTAAGCGCATTAATAGCAGCCTTTGTTATCGCATAGCACATTGGTCCTTTCAGTCCCTCGGCGAAGCTACCGTAACTAGAGCTTACATTGATAATACGCCCAAAACCTCGCTCAATCATTTGCGGTAACGTTTGCTGGATAAGTGTAAGCGGGGCGTTCACATTAATTTGCATCGATTTAGCCAACGTCTCAGAATTTACATCTTTCCATGGCGTGTCGTCTAAGATACCTGCATTGTTTATGAGGATATCAACAGGGCCATACACGGCCTCAGCTCGAACAAACGCATCGACGATGGCGGTTTCGTTATCAAGAGGCATCTCAATAATATGCAAATCCCCTCCCACAATATCTTTCTTGGCTTCAAGGCCGGCCTCTTCGTCTCGACACCCCATCAGCACTTTATAGCCTTTAGACAGCATTCCTTTTACTATTTCTAGACCTATACCTCTGTTTCCACCTGTAACTAATACGTTTTTCGTCATTGCCAATACACTCCTTGCATTTACGCTTGGGCTTGTTTTGCCTCAAAACGATTGGATAAATAAAAACACAGCGGGAAGATTACACTCCACACTAGAGCGATAAAAATATAAGAAAGCACTACGCTTGCGCCCAATTCAACCGCGCCGAATTTGGCGCCGGCGATATAACTGAGCGGCGCGAAGATAGCTCCAGCAACCGCCGCAACGGCCATTCGACCATTAAAGGCGGTTAAACTGTGATAGACCGTACCTGCAAAGGCTGCCCATAGAAGACTTAGCCAAATTGGAATTGGCCAGAAGCTGACCAGCGTTTCTGTCTCGTTAAAAATGAACAGCCCGCTTAAGGTTAAAAGCGCATCAACCACCGTGCCCAGTAAAAATACCGTGCCCATTAGCTTTATATCTTCCACTCGCTTGGGCGAAATGACTATCCATAGAAGGATTAACCCTAACACTGGAATTACTGCTTTATTCTGGAACAAGATGACCAGCCACCAAATTCCTTGGAACCATACAAAGTTCGCAACCTTTAGTACCGCACTATTCTTCATTTGAAACGCTCATATTTTCAATACCAAAACATACGTTTACCGGTACGTGATAGTTCAACGCTATTGCGACAAAAGTAAACGAAAACGCTCCAGTGTAAGTATAGATGCATAGACTGTTTGCTCTTTCCAATTACAAAGGATGTGTTAATCGTGAAAATGGTGAAGTATTACGTACTTGGTGCATTAGTGGCGTTAGCACTAACGCTGACCGTGCCAGTGATATTGTTAAAAGTGGTATTTGGTTGGATTGCATTTTCCCTTATTGCCGTAAGCAGCGCCTATTTGCTCAACTATCCAAGCCTGTTTCGCAAACGTGAGGATGGCTCAATACCATTCTACATACGCTGGATTTTTGTACCTTTTTTACTGGGCTCTTGGCTTTACAATGAATACGCACGCAGAACGGATAAAGTCCCTCCCCTACAAAAAATTGAGCCGCACTTATTCCTTGCGTGCCGCATGTCGGGAAAACACGTTAGCCTTTTAAATGAAAACAACATTGATGCCATTCTAGACGTAACCGCTGAATTTGATGGACTGGATTGGACGGCATATCAAGAAGATTACCGCTACTTAAACGTACCGGTACTCGACCATACCAGCCCCACTCCTGAACAACTTGTTTTAGCAATAAATTGGTTGAATCAGCAAATTTCTGAAAAGAAAAATGTTGTTGTGCATTGTGCGCTTGGACGAGGTCGCTCTGTTCTGGTGGTTGCAGCCTATTTACTGGCCAAAAACCCTTCGTTGAGTGTAGATGATGCATTACGTGAAATTAACCAGATACGCCAAACAGCAAGGCTCAACAAACGTCAATTAGCATCGCTGCAGCAGATTAGAGATGGTGGCCTACTTTCACTACAAAAGAATCTAACCCTTATCGTTAATCCAGTTGCCGGTGGCGGTAAATGGGAGCAATACCGAGATGACGTTCTTTCTCGATTAAATGAAAAATTCAAAGTGACAGTGAAAGAAACCACACCTGAAGTAGATGGTAAGGCACTAGCAGAAAAGGCAAAACAAGACGGCGCCCACATTATTGTCGCATGCGGAGGCGATGGAACGTTAACTGAAGTCGCCTCGGCATTGGTCAACACCGACGTTACCATGGGGATTATCCCTTTTGGTACAGCAAACGCACTGAGCCAAGTGTTGCATGGCTACATTAGTAAAGTCATGCCTATTAGTACAGCATGCGACATGATTATAGAGGGCAACACCCTAGCCATAGATACCGCAACCTGCAACGACCACGTTATGCTTTTGGTAGCAGCAGTTGGCTTCGAGGAAAAAATGATTTCGGCCGCTGATCGCGAAGAAAAGAATGTAGGCGGCCAGTTTGCCTACCTAAAAGGGCTATGGAACGCGATTTCAAATAATGAAAACATGACGTTTAAAGTAGCAAAAGACAACCAGCCAGCTGAAACCTTAGAAACGCCGAGCTTTGTTATTGCAAACGCAGCCCCAATGACCACAGCACTTGCTCAGGGCGCAGAGCCGCCCGACATCACCGATGGGAAGCTTGATTTGACCTGGCTATTACCTCAGCCCAGCTCTGATAAACAATTCGCATCGTTAGCAGAGCTAGTGCTAAGTCCAGCTGAAGCAAAGAAACAATCTGAATCAATACGGCACGAACGCGCATCAAGCATAACGTTAACATTTGATAAGCCCACGGCGTACGCTGTCGACGGCGAGATCTACGAAGGCGAAAAGCTTGAGATAAAAACATGCCCTCGAAGCCTTAACGTTCTCACCAATTTTGAAGAAAAGGATTAAGCAGTACATGACTCAGAAAAGTAACTTTGAAGAAATCTACACCTTTCTTAATGAGAAGTTTGCTAACGAAACGGAATATCTACAAGCGGTACACGAAGTATTAGAAGATATTGTTCCTATTTACAATGCAAACAAAGACTACAAAGCGTTCGATATTATAAGACGCATTTGCATGCCTGAACGCATTATTTATTTTACCGTGTCGTGGATGAACAGTGATGGCGATATTGAAGTCAATCAAGGTTGGCGTGTACAGCACAATTCAGCCATGGGTCCTTACAAAGGTGGCTTGCGCTTTCATCCTACCGTCAACTTATCGGTGCTTAAGTTTCTAGCTTTCGAACAGTGTTTCAAGAATGCCCTGACCGGCTTACCCATGGGCGGAGGTAAAGGCGGGTCAGACTTTAACCCCAAAGGGCGTACTGATCGCGACATTATGTTGTTTTGCCAAGCCTTCATGCGTGAATTACAGCGACATATTGGCGCAAATACCGATGTACCTGCAGGTGACATAAACGTTGGCGCAAGAGAAATAGGATACCTTTATGGCGAGTATCGCAGACTAAACAATAAGTTCGAAGGCGTGTTAACCGGTAAAGGCTTAGAATTTGGTGGTAGCTATGTGCGTACTGAAGCTACGGGCTTTGGCTTAATTTACTTTTTAGAAGCGGTATGTCGACATCAAGGTACTCCAATTGAAGGTAAAACCATTGCAGTGTCTGGAGCCGGAAACGTAGCGTTGCATGCTGCACTTAAAGCGGTAGAGAAAGGCGGAAAAGTTATTTCGCTGTCTAATAGCCGAGGGCTTTTACATAATGAGAATGGGTTAACTGATACCGCGCTTAAATGGGCAATTGACAACCATGCAAACCGCAACAATATCCTTACTGACATGGCAGATGAAAACATGGGCAAGTGGATAGCTGATAAAAAGCCTTGGCATTTAAAATGCGACATAGCACTGCCTTGCGCAACGCAAAACGAACTACTTGAAGAAGATGCAAAATCACTGCTAGATAACGGCTGCCAAATGATACTAGAAGGTGCGAATATGCCGTGTACAAACGAAGCGCAGGCTTTGTTTTTAGACGCCCAAATTGCATACGTACCAGGCAAAGCATCTAACGCTGGCGGCGTTGCGCTATCAGGCTTAGAAATGAGCCAGAACGCAATGTTCAATCAACGTAACGCAAGCGCACTCGATGAACAGCTCTATTCAATTATGGAAAGCATTCATCAGCGCTGTGTTGATGAGGGTAAATCTGAAGGCGATGCTGGAAGCAGCTACGTTGATTATATGAAAGGCGCCAATGTAGCAGCATTTCGTAGACTCGCTGACGCCATGGTCGCACAAGGCGTGTAGCGCATATCCCATCTCCCTCTTTCGGTAAATTCACGGACTTCCTGCCGTGAATTTATCGGAAACTGACTTGTAAAATTTGCGTTGTCCCCTTCCCCAATTCAATGACTCTGTGTCACTTCATTTGAAATTTCTTTTAAAAATCAGCGCGTAACAGATATCTCACTAATGGAATAAAAATAGCATTACCACAGGTGTGATTCATTTTTTAGGTATTTATAAGGAACTACCCATGAAAATTTTTGAAGCTTTGCGTCAAGACCATGAAAAGCAACGTTTACTGCTTAAAATTCTTGCTGAAACAAGCGGAAACACTGCTGCGCGCCGTGAATATTATCAAGAGCTTAAGACACAGCTTGAAAGTCATGCCATCGCTGAAGAGCGCCATTTCTATTCTCATCTTCTGGAGAAAGATGCCACTGTAGATTTAACACGTCACGGCATTGCAGAGCATCACGAAATTGATGAGCTACTCGCAAAGCTCGATGATACGGATATGAGTTCACCAGCTTGGTTGCGTCATTTGAAAACACTTCAGGAAAAGGTGGAACATCACCTTGCCGACGAAGAACAGGAATTCTTCCAAGTTGCAGGCAATGTGCTTAATGACCGCCAAAAAACAAAACTTGCAGATGAATATCAAAAAGAGATGAAGCAAGAGTTAGACGACGAAAAGCTCACCGCCTAACATGGAATATGTCACGTTGCCGAAATCGTCCTATTCGACAAACGTCATCACGTAAAAAGCCAGCTATTAACGCTGGCTTTTGTTTATTTCATATTTGGTTGCTGTACTCGCTACGACTATGCGATTTATTGCATAGCCGCCAATACAGCGTTTTTCACCACCTACTTTTTGGCGATGATGTAAACAGCGTGAATAACACCTGGGAAATAGCCTAGAATAGTTAAAAGGATATTAATCCAAAAGTGAGCACCGATACCCACTTGTAAAAATACGCCCAGCGGTGGAAGTAAAATCGATAAAAGTATACGAATGATGTCCATAATAAATTCCTTGTTTTTGAAGTAATTTCACAACTCAGTGGGCAAAATACTCACACTTTGGCGAAGAAATCAGGCCCGCAGAGCGTTTTACACGCTTCATTATTAGTTTTGCATTTACGATGCCATGTCGCCAAATACTGCGGCAAAGGCATGGTGATTACTGTAAAACAATAAATTTAATTTGAAGAAATAGCTATTCACCGAAAGGCGTATTTTGAAGCCAGTCTTCAAGGTCTGAACGGCTAAGTGGGCGACTAATGTAATAACCTTGAACGATATCACAGCCCCAGTCCTTTAAGATTTCAAGCGACGCTACGTCTTCAACACCCTCAGCCACAACCTTTAAATTAAACACATTCGCCAAACTCAGCACGGTATGAACAATTTGCTGGTCGTTTTCATCACTCGCCAGCGACAAAATAAAACTCTTATCAATTTTAATCGTTTTTACGGGCAAGTTCTTTAAATAGGCTAACGACGAATAGCCTGTACCAAAGTCGTCGATGGCGAAATGAAAGCCCCGCGCCGTTAGTTCATTAAGGTTCTCTATAGCAAGCGAGGCGTCAGCAACTAAATCGCTTTCTGTTATTTCAAGTTCCAGAGCTTCAGGTGACAGACCTTCCTGAGTTAAAAGCGACACTAGCTTCCCTAGAAGTACCTTATTTTGAATATCCTGAGTAGATAAGTTCATCGCAACGGTGAACCCATACCCCATGCCTCTAAAATAAGCTAAGTCTGAAATGGTTTGCTTCATTACCCAAGTCGTAACTTGCTCAATTAACCCTGCTTGCTCAGCAATGGTAATAAACTCATCAGGTGGAACAAAGCCCAGAACACTATTATTCCAGCGAATAAGCGCTTCCATGCTGCATACTTTCATTGTCTGCAGATCTATTTTTGGCTGGTAAACCATAGACAGTTCGTTTTGCTGGCTAGCCAGTGCACGTTTTAGTTCAGTGGTAATTGATAGTCTGCGATTGTATTTATCTTCTAATTCCGTTCTGTAGCGAACGCACCAGCTGTCGCTGTGTATCGCTTCATCAGTAACAATATTCATTTTTCTGAATAATTCTTCTGATGTTGTTGCATCTTGCGGGCACTGGATAACCGCCATTGCGACTTTTACTGGAATTGCAATCAGGTTACTTTCCACTGGTTGCTCTAATATGTGCTTGAGCGTTTCGAGCTGGTCATCATTAAGTGAATCTTGCGTAATATATAAAATCTCACCGCCAGCTAATCTTGCGGATGTACCAGGCCAACGCTGAAGCCTCTCGGCCAATGCTTTCAGTGTATTATCGCCGTTAGAGTAACCGTAGAGGTCGTTAATGGTTCGAAATCCGATTACGGTAATGGCAACAACCTGTAACTCTCTTTCTTCTTGCAGTTGTGACTCGAAGAAGCCTTCAACATAGTTCCGATTGAAAAGCCCGGTAAGCACGTCGTGTTCTGCTTGATAACGAATATGATTTTCACGACTTTTAATACTTGCTTGCATGCTATCGACTGCGTTGGCAAGTTCGGTAATCTCTTTGAGGTTCGACGGTGCGTCAAGGGTTGCGCCATAGCTTCCTGACGCGACCTTATTCACTGCTTTTACCAAGGTAGACACTGGTCGACTCACGTTCCTGGCAAGCAGCAGAGAAAGACCCAGAGCAATGAATATTGCGACTAAGCAAAATGCCAGAATCGTCAATTGAATACGTGTGAAAGCACTAAATGAAGACGTTGTATCTACAGCTAGAGTTATCTTAACCGGCAAATTGCCATCAGAGGCGATATTCACCTCACGGGCAAAGTAAGTAAGCTCGTCTTTAAAGGTTACATCTATCCACGAGGGGTCGTGTTCTGACGCGAGGATCCGTTGCGCATCATTTTCTTTTAAGGTAGTCGTAAGAACGTCATTGGTATCAGTTCTTGAGATAATAATTTCAGCGTCTACGAGCGCTTTTAGTTCTTCTAATAAACTGCTATCAAACTCAACGCCTATTAACATGTAATATCTAAGCGTAGGTATTTCTACGCGAATTAGATTTAACTGTACTAATTTGTTATCGACTACGAAGAAACCGCTGTCTTTCCCTTTAGCAACCAATGCTAGGCTACTTTCCACATTTTGACCGACTTCGAATAGGTCTGTACGCGTTACAACTACTTGATGGTCTAGACTTACCAGAGCGATGATATCGGTGTTTAGTCTCTGCGCGTAACTGGTAAACGCCGCTTCAATAGAGGGTATATTCTCTGTGCCAACCGCACGCCTGAAATCAAATGAGCGAGACAGTACTTTTGAAACGTTGCGTATGACAGCTTGACGATCCGCAACCACTTTATCAAATACTTTCTCTGCTAAAACAATATTGTGGTCAATGTTTTGAACAACGAGAGTATTGGCTGAGCGCCACACTGCTCCAATTATCAGAAGTGATGCTATCACAATCCCTATGAATAGGGTTTGGAACAAACTCTGACTAAGTGTTTTTTGCACTATAGTGCCTCGTAAAAATTGTTTTGTTTATGTCGCAGACAGTATGACTAAGTATTGAAAAGCATAGCTGAATAATAAAAATAGGAACAGACATAACATCCTGTAAATTTTAGATTTTAACGCTTTGTTACAATTAACAAGGCCAGTTAAAAGTGAGCGTACAGGGTCACCTTAACAAGAATTTCACGGTGTAAAAACAGAAAAGGCCAGCATTGCGCTGGCCTTTACATTTATTTGGTGCGGAAAGCGGGACTTGAACCCGCACGAGCAATGCTCACCACCCCCTCAAGATGGCGTGTCTACCAATTCCACCACTTCCGCGAAAACTTTTTAGTTTGAACCTTCAGCGTCGTCAGACTTTGGTACGTCTGTCACATCGCTTTCAACAACAGGAACGTCAGTTTGAGCTGCATCTTCAATAACTGGTACGTCTTGATCAGCTGGTAGCTCTACTGACTCTTCTACTGCCGCTGGAACTTCTAGGTTGTTCCACTCATCTTCTGCGCTTTCACGGTTTGCAGTCATTGCACCCAAAGAAAGGCTAATTAAGAAGAACAAGCCTGCTAATATAGCGGTCGTACGAGTCATGAAGTTACCTGAACCTGATGAACCGAAAACAGTGTTTGAACCGCCTGAGCCAAATGAAGCGCCCATATCTGCACCTTTACCTTGTTGGATCAATACAAATCCAATAAGTAATAGCGCTACAATTAGGTATGCTACTAATAGCACTTCGTAAATCATAAATACCTCGTCAGTTTGCCGCTTGGCAAATTGAAATAAAATCTTCAGCTTTTAAACTGGCTCCGCCAATTAAACCGCCATCAACATCTTTCTGTGCAAATAGGGTTTCAGCATTATCTGGCTTAACACTACCACCGTACAAAATACGAAGGCCTTGAGCCAATTGTGCGTCTACTTTATTAAAGTAGCCGCGAATAAATTCGTGTACTTCTTGTGCTTGCTCAGGGCTGGCTGTTTTACCAGTACCAATTGCCCAAATCGGCTCGTATGCAATAACAGTTTTGCTGAGTTCGTCTACCGACATGGCGCTAACTAGTGCATCTAGTTGCTCACCAACAAACGATTCAACATCATCTGCTTCTCTCACTTCAAGTGGCTCACCTACACAAATGATGGGTACGACACCTGAAGAAACACATTGCTTTGCCTTTAATGCAACAAGTTCGCTTGACTCGCCTTGGTCTTCTCGTCTTTCTGAATGCCCAACAATTGCGTAACCGCAACCTGCTTCTTTAAGCATTTCAACTGACAACTCACCAGTGTGAGCGCCGTTATTAAGATGACTTACGTTTTGAGCACCAATGGCAAACGAATGGGTTTCAAATGCGTGTAAAAGAAGTGAAGGAGCGCAAATTACGATTTCCGAATCAGCTTTTACATTCGCCAGTTTTTGATTAAATTCAGCAACTAATGCCAAATTTCCGTTCATTTTCCAGTTGCCAGCCACGAATGGCTTTCTAAGATTTTTACTCACAACGCAGACCTTAGCCCTGTCTTCAAAGCGGGCGTGATATTAACTATTTAATTGAGAAGATACAAGCACAAAAAGCAAAATTTCCTGCTACGCCAACTAATTGGCGAGATTACGAACAGTTTCAGCAATATGCTCTGCCCATTTGTGAGATTGGCTTTCGTCATTCGACTCAACCATCACACGAATTAACGGCTCAGTACCACTTTTACGTAGAAGTACCCTGCCCGTTTTACCTAACGCAGACTCAGCCTCTTTCTTAGCATTTTGTACATTGCTGTGTGCTAAATAATCCACTTCTTGGTTAGCGTACCTCACGTTAACTAGCGTTTGCGGGTACATTTCAAACCCACTCGCTAAGTCGTGTAAGTCCATGTGCGAACGAAGCATTGCTGCAAGCACTTGAAGCCCGGCTACAATGCCGTCACCCGTAGAGCTCATATTAAGATTGAGAACATGACCCGAGTTTTCACCGCCAATAGACCAGCCTTTTTGTTGTAGCAGCTCCATCACATAACGGTCGCCAACATTACTTCTTGCGAAGGGAACACCAAGCTTTGACAACGCATTTTCAAGGCCTAAATTGCTCATCAAAGTGCCAACGACGCCACCCTGCATTTTGCCGTTCTTAAGCGCGTCGCGGGCAATGATGTAAACAATCTGGTCACCATCAAGCACATTACCAAGGTGGTCTACCATCATAATGCGATCGCCATCGCCGTCTAGGGCAAAGCCAAGATCAGCGCCGGTCTCCTTAACCTTTTCAACAATCGCATCCATTGAGGTTGCGCCTACACCGTCGTTAATATTTAAACCGTTCGGCGCTGTACCAAGTTCGATAACCGTAGCACCTAACTCTCTCAATACATTGGGGGCAATGTGGTACGTTGCGCCATGTGCGCAGTCCACAACAATTTTAAGATCTGTCAGCGATAATTCTGAAGGGAATGTCCCCTTACAAAACTCAATATAACGACCCGCAGCGTCGTTTATACGCGTAGCCTTACCCAGCTTATCAGATGCCACACATGTCATTGGACGCTCAAGCATATCTTCAATCGCTAATTCGATATCATCATCAAGCTTAAAGCCTTGCGCTGAGAAAAATTTAATGCCGTTGTCATAAAAGGGATTATGTGACGCACTAATCACTATCCCTGCTTCTGAGCGAAATGTTTTGGTGAGATAAGCAATGGCTGGCGTTGGCATGGGGCCTAGCAAGCCGATATTGATACCAGCAGCCGATAAACCCGCCTCTAAAGACGACTCTAACATGTAGCCAGAAATACGCGTGTCTTTACCAATAAGTACTTTGTTCGTCCCTCGTCCGGCAAGGACCTTACCTGCTGCCCACCCGAGTTTTGTAACAAACTCTGGGTTGATATTGCTCTCGCCTACCTTTCCGCGGATACCGTCGGTGCCGAAATATTTGCGCTGCGTCATTATTATTCCTTATTTTACTGAATTCAGCATTTTCACGATATTGACAGCATCAGCTGTTTCTTTCACGTCGTGAACGCGAATTATCTGTGCGCCCATTTGGGCGACAATTGTAGCGAGGCTTATGCTTCCCGCCAAGCGCTCATCCACTTTTCTATTTAGCAAATTGCCAATCATCGACTTGCGAGACATGCCTACTAACACTGGGTAACCCAGCTTCATAAGCGATGGCAAGTGTTTCACCAGCGTATAATTGTGTTCCAGTGACTTTCCGAAACCGTAGCCAGGGTCGAACAAAATCTTGTCTTTAGCAATGCCCGCTTCTTCACACACTTTGGTGCGCGCGAGTAGAAACTGACCCACATCATTCACTACATCATCATACTCAGGGCTTTGCTGCATGGTTCTGGGTTGCCCCTGCATATGCATTAAACAAACAGGTACTTGTGCTTCAGCTGCTACTTGCAATGCACCAGGCTCTTGTAACGCGCGTACATCGTTGATTAGCCCCGCGCCGGCTTTCACCGCTTCCCGCATAACGTCAGCCTTGCTGGTATCAATAGAAATAACACATGGGGTATTTTTAGCTACGGCTTCAATAACGGGTATTGTGCGGTCAAGCTCTTCCTGCAGCGATACGTCGGGCGCGCCTGGCCTTGTCGATTCACCACCTATATCAATAAAAGTTGCCCCTTCTTCAATCATGCGAAGCGCATGGTCAAGGGCTTGAGATACATTTGTGTGCTTGCCGCCGTCAGAAAATGAATCAGGAGTAACATTTAAAATGCCCATTACCTGAGGCTGTGACAGACCTATGAAGTACTTACCAAACTGCATGAATTACC
This sequence comes from Alteromonas sp. AO-Serp, assembly GCF_017849675.1. Classification (NCBI taxonomy): domain Bacteria; kingdom Pseudomonadati; phylum Pseudomonadota; class Gammaproteobacteria; order Alteromonadales; family Alteromonadaceae; genus Alteromonas; species Alteromonas sp. AO-Serp. The sequence goes on along the minus strand of NZ_JAFLMX010000189.1, from coordinate 6,512 downwards.
TGCATTACCTTTGTTTTAAAATTACCGTATTTCTTAGACAGAAAATATGTTGAGAAATGAAGCTATAAAGCAAACTGATTTTGACCCGCTGTGTTAGCAATGAAACCTACTTAAAAATGCATGCTCTTTGCCTTGTTGCTTGCTGAATTCTTTGATTTGTTCTTCGCTGTGTTTTTTGCATTGTTCTTTGCAAAGAACAGTGTGAAGCGTAACGAAATAAATAACTCAGCTAACACCGTGACATAAACTGTAAGCCAAATTCTCAGATTAAAATCAATCAGCTCTAACAAAAAACGCCAGTTAAACTGGCGTTTTTCAATGGATGTAGAAGGTTAGCTTGGAATATCGCCCGGCTTACCTACCGACGGTTTGTCTACACCGTCATTTTTAATTTCACCTTCACGAACCGGCGCACCACCACTCGGCTTATCGCCACCCGATGGCTTGCTGTCATCCCAGTCAGCAGGAGGACGAACGTCAGTGCGGTTCATCAGATCATCAATTTGCTTAGCATCAATGGTTTCGTACTTCATCAGTGCGTCTTTCATTGAATGTAAAATATCGATGTTGTCTTCAAGGATCTTTTGAGCACGCTCGTAGTTGCGGTCAATCAGTGACTTAATTTCCGCATCAATGGCACGTGCTGTGTCATCAGACATGTTTGTTGCCTTAGACATAGACTTGCCTAGGAACACTTCACCCTCGTCTTCAGCGTAAAGCATTGGGCCCATTTTGCTCGACAAGCCCCATTGGGTGACCATCTTACGTGCAATTTCAGTTGCGCGTTCGATGTCGTTAGATGCACCCGTGGTTACTTTGTCGTCACCATAAATAATGGCTTCAGCAATACGCCCACCAAACAAGCTAGAAATCATACTTTCTAAGTGCTGTTTAGAGTGGCTCACTCGGTCTTGCTCTGGTAAGTACATGGTCACACCCAGCGCGCGACCGCGTGGAATGATTGACACTTTGTATACCGGATCGTGCTCTGGCACTAAGCGACCTACGATAGCGTGACCCGCTTCGTGATACGCTGTCATTTCTTTTTCAGGCTCAGACATCACCATAGACTTACGCTCAGAGCCCATCATGATTTTGTCTTTCGCTTTCTCAAACTCTTCCATAGAAACAAGGCGCTTGTTGCCGCGAGCAGCGAACAATGCAGCTTCGTTTACTAGATTAGCAAGGTCAGCACCTGAGAAGCCTGGTGTACCACGAGCAATAACTGACGGCTCTACGTTATCAGCCACTGGCACTTTGCGAATATGAACTTTAAGAATTTGTTCACGGCCGCGGATGTCAGGAAGACCAACCACTACTTGACGGTCAAAACGACCTGGACGAAGAAGCGCAGGGTCTAGTACGTCAGGACGGTTAGTTGCCGCAATAACGATAATACCTTCATGACCTTCAAAGCCGTCCATTTCAACAAGCATCTGGTTAAGGGTTTGCTCACGTTCGTCGTGACCACCACCTAGACCAGCACCACGTTGACGGCCTACCGCATCGATTTCATCGATAAAGATGATACAAGGCGCCGCTTTTTTCGCTTGCTCAAACATGTCACGCACACGAGATGCACCTACACCCACGAACATTTCAACGAAATCAGAACCAGAGATAGTAAAGAATGGTACTTTCGCTTCACCGGCAATGGCTTTTGCAAGCAACGTTTTACCTGTACCAGGAGGACCTACCATAAGTACGCCCTTCGGAATTTTACCACCTAGCTTTTGGAACTTAGACGGGTCGCGTAGGAAGTCTACCAATTCAGATACATCTTCTTTCGCTTCGTCACAGCCTGCTACGTCAGCAAATGTTGTCTTGATTTGGTCTTCACCAAGCAAGCGAGCTTTGCTTTTACCGAATGACATAGCGCCACGGCCGCCGCCACCCTGCATTTGACGCATGAAGAAAATCCATACACCAATAAGCAGTAACATGGGGAACCATGAGATGAAAATAGACGTCAGAAGAGACTGCTCTTCTGGTGGTTCACCGTACACTCTTACGTCGTTCTTAACCAAGTCAGATACTAACTTGTCATCGAAGTAAGGTACGAATGTTTGGAAAGTTTCGCCTGAACGCTTAGTACCTCGAATTTCGCCACTATTATTGATGCGAACTTCTCGAATATTTCCCTGTTCTGCTTCTCTCAAAAACGTTGTGTAGTCAGTTTGCGAACGAGACGATTCACTCGGTGAAAAGCTCTGGAAAACCGACATTAAAACAACGGCGATGACTAACCATAAGATTAAATTTTTTGCCATATCGCTCAATGCTACTAACCTCTATAAACCCGAATTGCTTGTATATTCAACAAGTTGTTTATTGAATAAACGACACAACTCGCAACGAAAACCGCTTATCTCAAAGCGTACTACACTTTATACCCACAAGCCACCAAATACACCTCTCGCGAACGTGATCTGGACGAGTCAGGCTTACGCGTCTTTATGGTTGTGAAAGATTGTTTAAGTGCGTTCATGAACTCAACAAACCCCTCACCTTGGAACACCTTTATGACAAACGAACCACCAGGCTTTAACACTTGGTGACACATATCAAGCGCTAGTTCGCAAAGATACATAGAGCGAGATTGGTCAACCGACGCGTTACCTGCAAGGTTCGGTGCCATATCAGACAACACAATATCTACGGTGTTCCCACCGATTCTGTTCAATAGTGCGTCGAGAACAGCGTCCTCTCTGAAATCACCTTGTAAAAAGTCTACGCCCACGATTGGGTCCATGGGCAAAATATCGCACGCGATAACTTGACCATTGTCGCCAACGAGCTGTGCGGCTAGCTGTGACCAGCCCCCCGGTGCAGCACCAAGGTCTACAAGTGTCATTCCCGGTTTAATAAGCTTATCTTTTTTCTGAATTTCTTCCAGTTTATAGATAGCTCGCGAGCGCCAACCTTCCTTATTTGCTTTTTGCACATAATGGTCGTTAACGTGTTCTTGTAGCCAGCGTTTACTGCTGGCGGAGTGTTTCTTTTTTGTCATTCCAATACAATGTCATTAGGATTGTAGAGAAGATGGCGTTAGAATACGTTATTTCAAGCATAAACTAACAGATTAATTGTAAGAAATATTACTTCATGAAACTTTCAAATAAACAGAAACAATTCCTAAAAGGCCTTGCACACCCTTTAAAACCTGTTGTGCAGCTAGGTGGGAACGGCCTGACAGAAGGTGTGGTTGCCGAAATTGACAACGCCCTTAGCCATCACGAATTAATTAAAGTTAAGGTGCCAACAGACGATCGCGAAGAAAAAGCGCTAATCATGGATGCCATTGTTCGTGAAACAAACTCAGTTAAGCTACAGGTAATTGGCCACACGCTAATTATCTACCGTCAAAGCGAAGACTGTAAAATTCAGTTGCCAAAATAACTGCAAAATAACTGAATGAAAGGTGCCGATCCCTCTCGGCACCGTAGTTTTTCTTCTTACTTCCCGTTAACATCACGTTAATAATAGTGAAAAACTAGGGTTTAAGGGAAATCTATGACGCTAAATAATCTTACTGCCATTGTTACTGGCGGTTGCTCCGGACTTGGTCACGCCACTGCTATCGCACTTCGAGATGCAGGTGCTAACGTCAGCCTTTTCGACTTAAATGAAGAGCTTGGCGCACAGCGCGTAGAAGAATTAGGCAATAACAACACACTTTTCACCAAAGTCGATGTACGCGATGAAACTTCTGTTCAAGCGGCTATAGACGCGACAACCGAAAGGTTTGGCGCCATTTCTTTAGTGGTTAACTGTGCAGGCATCGCCCCAGCTAAGCGACTGCTTGACAAAGAAGGCAATCCGGCGCCGTTGGGTGACTTCCAGAAAACTATCGATATTAACTTAGTAGGAAGCTTTAATGTTTCTCGCTTAGTTGCAGCGACGATGGCAAAGCAATCGCCAATTAACGGGGAAGGCGAACGCGGTCTTATCGTAAACACTGCTTCAGTTGCTGGTTACGAAGGTCAAATAGGGCAAACCGCTTATGCCGCGAGTAAAGGTGGTATTATCGGCTTAACCCTTCCAATGGCTCGAGACTTAGCCCCGTTGGGTATTCGTGTTAACACCATTGCGCCGGGTGTAATGGGCACGCCAATGCTACTTGCTATGCCAGAAAAAGTGCAAGACGCCCTTTCTGCTAACGTTCAGTTTCCTAAGCGCCTTGGGCTACCAGAAGAATTTGCTAAGTTAGTTATCCATATGGCGAACAATAGCTACCTAAATGGTGAGACAATCCGCTTAGACGGCGGGCTGCGCATGCCTCCAAAGTAGTGAATAAGCACATTAATAATTTAATCAAAAAAAACCGCCTTTCGGCGGTTTTTTTTAAAGCGTTATCTATCAGCAATAGTTAACTTTTCATTTTGATTAGCGTATCAGCTTCTACCGTGAAACGATTAAAGAAATCGTCTTCTAGTTCGCCGGTAATGCGCACGCGCTCGCCTTTCATTAGCGTTAGGTAACCATCCGCATCCACAGGTGCGTCCTCTAACTCATCAAGCTCTACCGTGAGGGTGGTATCGCCCACGTCAATTTGTAACGCTTCTTTGCCAATTGATTTAACGGTACCTACAAGCACCATTTCTTCATCGTCAAACTCAATGTTACTTGCTGTACTTAAATAAAGATCTGCCGAAGCCTGATTAACCGACTCAGCTAAGTAAACAGTATCCATACCATCAACAATCACACTCTGAGCAACTAACCTTTCGCTTGAAAACATGCCATCATCAAGACGCGCCGTTACCATGACTTCTTCGCCTTTCATTTTTGCATAGGCATTACTGTCAAGGTCGGTGTCTCTTAACTCAACAAAGATATTCCCGTCACCGTAATCTAACGTAAAGAATTTTGAATCTACAGCAGACACCTCACCGGTCAACGTAATCCACGTATCACCAGACTCAGATGTCCTGGACTCAGGTTGCACTGACGCTGAAGCTGCTTGCATTTGCGCAGTTTTCATCTCGTCAACGTTAGCTTGTGCCATTGCAGATGACCCCATCATTGCGACTGAAACCAGTGTTGCTGTAATCGTTTGTTTTGAGTTAAACATCGTAACCTCCTTAAAGGCATCATTGTTATCCATTCGATAAACTCTGATGCAAACCCAATGCCGCGCATATAAATCAATAGCTTAAGTGAAGTACACCTAATCTATCTATTTGCTAAAAAGAAAAATATTCCGACTATTGAAGAGATTACAATGTATCTTGCATGCGTATTTGTGAGGTGCTTACCCTTCAGATAAAAGAGTTAAAATAATACGCCTTACTGTGTAAAGTAGTGTTATGGAATTAGGTTAAGCACAGTGGACGGCAAATGTCTCACCCTCATCAACATATTGATACGCCACCTATTAGTAGTGATGTCGAAAATAATACCGCAGATAAATTAGAAACCGTTGAAACAAAGGATATAGTCACGCCCTATGCGTTTGGCGTGGCTAACTCGCTGTTAGGCAAGCGTCTGGCTACACCTTTTCAACGAGGGTTGGCTCAGTGTATTGACCTACTATTTGTCGCCATTTTGAGCTCACTGGATGCACTGTTTTTGGCGATTATTGCTACAGTGACGTTTTATAAAGCTAGCCGCAACGTGGCCAATCAAAGCCATAAAAAAACTACGCGTTCATTTCTTCGAATAGGTGGAGCGTTCATGCTCTTTTGGACAGTGTTGCTTACGTTAGATGCTGCCAATGAGGCTAATTACTTTCGTGACGATGCAACTGTCAGCAACGTGATCGACTCGCCTAATCGCCCAGGTGAGAAAAATGGTGCGAATGATGATATTGGAGTAAATGAGCAAGCTCAAAATAAAGGTGTGCATGAAAATGGCCTACAGGAAGCTGAAGATATTGAAAGTGACCTAGCAGATTTCGATGACGCAACTTCAGAGCCCTCAGCAAACACATACAGCATTGTCGCGTGGATCAAAGGGTTAATTACTGAGCTTGGCTTAGGCTTTGGTTGGGCCGCGCTTTATTACAGCGTGTTTACCGCTTGGTTTAACGGAAAAACTCCAGGTAAACGACTGCTAAATATACAAGTACTCAAACTCGATGGTTCTGGACTGTCGCTATGGGAGAGCTTTGGTCGTTATGGAGGTTATGGTGCGGGTTTAGCAACTGGCTTGTTGGGATTTGTGCAAATTTACTGGGATCCTAACCGACAAGCTATCCAAGATAAAATTTCAGAGACTCTGGTCATCAGCACCCGCGATTAGCGCGCTCTGGTACTTGCGTTTAGCATTGAATGGCTGTGTGCACGTTCTACTGAAAAAGCGCATCTTTATTAGCGCATCAACCAAGATTAATGCAAAAATCAAGAAGCGCGTCTCGACACTGCAAGTACGCGCTTCGTTTTTATCTATTCGCCATCGCCCCCATTAACAATAAGCGCAATATTGTATAGACGGTTTACGGCATGGTAATTGATTGAATTTTTGGGGTAACGACCTTTACTGCTTATTTTACCCGCTTCCTGTTCCATCAA
>NZ_JAFLMX010000322.1:0-22863 GCF_017849675.1 Alteromonas sp. AO-Serp | reverse complement strand
GTACTACAATGGCTACGCGGGAGAACCTACCAGCTTATCGTTCAAGCTTATGGTGGGGCGCTACGGTCAATTTCTGTATGCCATGTTTGAAGTCAGTGATGACGTACTGCTGTGGCGACAACCCAATAGTTTAAGCGTGGAGACTGGCGACCACTTACTTGTGGGCATGGAAACTCCACAGGGAGAATTAGCAAGGTATGTTGTCGCCCCTTATGAAAGTGGCTGGGTAAATGCGTACAAGCTTGCAGAAAACACAACGACAACTCGGGCGGTAGAGAACGCGCTCTCTATTCAAGGCCGATGGCAAGAGACTGCCACGGGCTACAACATTGAACTGCGCTTTCCGCTATCAATGACCACAGGCGGCTTAGCATTTTCAATTGTCGATGTGGACGACAGGGCAAGTCGATTGAAGCAGTACGCGTTAGGTACGGCGAATACAAAAGAGCTCGCTGAATTAGGTACTGTTATCACTCCTTCCCCTGAAATTGAGCGCATTCTGGCAGGTTTAAAATATGCCGATTCACGGGTTTGGGTTGTAGATAAGCACAAGCGGGTACTCGCCCGCGCTGGTGACATTCAATCGGCCACAGGCATTGAAGTAGATGAAAAAGAAACCTCTTCAAATACAATTTGGCACTGGGTTGAGAGTGAGTGGTTACTTCCACTTTATTATCAGATTCTTACGCGGCCACCTGCCGACTTTATTGACGAGCTAGACGATGCTTATGCATTGGTAGGGCAGGATTTAGGCACGGCGCTGAATGGCCAACCCGATTCACTATGGCGTTTGTCACCCGATAACAAAGCCATAGTACTCTCCGCTGCCTACCCAATTTTTATTGAAGGCAACGTAATGGGGGCGGTTATTGTAGAGCAAACCACCAATGGCATTCGTACTTTGCGTAACCGGGCATTAGAACAGCTCTTTCACGTGATTTTAGCAGTGATGACCATAGGTACATTAGGGTTACTGCTGTTCGCTACGCGAATTTCAAACCGCATTCGCTCCCTTCGCGATAACACCGAAGCGGTGATAGATGATAATGGCAAAATCATAGGAACCCTGCCGGTATCAAATCAGCGTGATGAAATTGGTGATTTATCCCGTTCATTTGCGGATGTGCTTTCGCGGTTACAGCAGTACAACTCCTATTTAGAAAACATGGCATCCCGCTTGTCTCACGAACTTAGAACGCCCATTGCCGTGGTAAAATCGTCGCTGGATATGCTGACTCAGGTGAATGACGCCGACCAACAAGCCGTTTTTGTTGAAAGGGCGCAATCAGGGGTGAACCGCCTAAGTACAATATTAAACAGTATGAGTGAAGCCACCCGATTAGAGCAGGCCATTCAACAAGAAGATTTAGAACCATTCGACTTAGTTAAGGTGATATCTGGGTGTATTGCTGGTTACGAACATGCCTATAGCCATCGACGCTTTAGTTTTACCCACAATGCTGATACTGCGCGCATACTTGGCTCCCCTGAACTTACGGCTCAAATGTTCGATAAAGTTATCGCTAACGCCGTAGATTTCAGTGAAAAAGAAAGTGAAATCCAAGTCAGTATTACGGTTAAGGACAAGCAAGCTGAGCTAACCATTAGTAATACCGGACCGCTCCTTCCAGAAGGAATGAGGTCTCAGTTGCTTCAGTCTATGGTGTCGGTGAGAAAAGAAAACGATGTGCAAAATGCCTCTTCACCGCACTTGGGGCTAGGGCTTTACATTGCCAACATCATAATGACCTTCCACAAAGGTCAGTTATCTTTATTCAATCGGAAGGATAGTACAGGTGTAGTCGTCAGCGCACGCTTTCCTTTGATGTAAATGAATGAAAAAAACGTCCAACTCGGTCTATAGTTAGAGTCTAATAAACTTTGCTACATAGATAGCGAAAGCCGAGCACATACCTCATACCAGTCTGCATAGGTTATTATCTATACGGATTGGTATTGAATAGGCTATACGTAGTCATATGCTTTCGTGTCAACAAAGGACGCATAGCGCTTTGCCTTTCTGTCAAAGGCTAAAGCCATTATAAAGAATGAATTACAATGCAAAAAAACAACACGTTATTGATTAAATCCATGTCATTTGCGCTTTCTATTTTCTTTACTTCTCATCGAAGGGCGAGCATGTTCAACATAACTAGTTTTATCACAGGTACATTCACATCGAGCGCTCTCTTACTAGCCGGCGCTACCCTTTCATGGGCACATGCCGCTGATACATCCTTATCAGCAACGCCAACCATTTCGATATACGTTAGCGACGCCAATGGGGAGCCTGTGAAAGATATGGTGTTAACCCTAACGCCTAACTTTACGCTTGCATCAACGCCACAGCGTGAAGAAGAGCCCGCCATAATGAATCAAATCGATAAACAATTTGCGCCTCACGTGCTTGTTGTTCAATCAGGCACAGATATTTCGTTTCCAAACGCAGATAATCTTTTTCATCACGTGTATTCTTTTTCGCCTACAAAACAGTTTGAGCTAAAACTCTATAAAGAGTTTACCGCTGAACCGCTTCGCTTTGAGCAAGCTGGTATTGTAGATATTGGCTGCAATATTCACGACTGGATGCTGGGCTATATTGTGGTAACCGACAGTCCATTTTTCGCAAAAACCGATGAAGAAGGCGTAATGAATGTTTCACTTCCGGTAGGCGAGTACAGTGTTATGACCTGGCACCCGCAGCAACCTGATGTGAAACTATTTAACAGCGCAACATTGCATATCACCAACTCACAAGAATACAAATTTGTTCTTGATGCAGTTTTCAGTGACGATGACTTCGACGAAGGATTTGGCGATTATTAATGCGTAATGTCTTTGCCTTAACCGTCTGTTTGCTTTGCACGAGTTTAACACTTCAGGTTCACGGAGAAACCAAGGCCCTAGTAAGAACAAGCTTTGTGGCAAAAGATGATTCGCGGAGCTTTCAGCAAATGGGGGCCGGCCATCAGCGTTATGAAAGTAACGGTATACAGCTCTCTCATGCTGTAGTAATAGCTGACTTTATGTTAGCGGATAGTTGGTCGGCAGTTGGCGTCATCAATGGTTATAGCGATGGGGATCAAAAGGTTGGATTTTCCGAGCTTTATTTAAAATATCGCCCGTTAGTCGCATCCAGCATAAAGCCTGAAGTAAAAATAGGGGCATTTTTTCCCGCTCTCTCAGCGGAAAATACCGACGCGGGTTGGTTATCGCCTCATTTTCTGAGTAACTCAGCAATTAATAGTTGGGTGGGTGAAGAACTAAGAACGGGCGGCATCGAAGTAAGTCTACGACAAAATGGCAGGCAAATAAGAAGCCACTGGTCATGGAAAGTATTAGGCAGCGTATTCAAAGGTAACGATTCCACCGGCACTCTGCTTTCTTGGCGAGGGTTTGCCCTTCACGACAGGCAGTCCGTTTATAATGATCGCGTAAACTTCCTCCCCATTCCCGGCGTCGTCGATGAAGATAAGTTAAACGCACCGGCATGGAATGAACCCTTCAGGGAAATTGACAATCGGTTTGGGTACTACGTAGGAGCTCACTTAGCCTATGCTAGAAAGGCCGAGTTGCGTTATTACTATTACGACAATAATGCAGACCCGAACATTGTTGACCCAGACCGCATTTATGCCTGGCATACGCGCTTTCATTCATTAACACTGCGATATTTACCACGACCTGAGTTAACGGTGTTTTCTCAAGTGCTAATAGGTGACACTTTGATGGGGGAGCATATCGTAGACAACGATTTTTCCAGTGCGTATATCGGTGCGGCATACAACCTAAAGCAATTAGGCTGGGAAGATTTAACTTTAGCCATGCGTGGGGACTGGTATCAGGTGGTAGATAACGATGATGTTATGTATGACCCGAATGGAAGCAGAGGTAACGCCTTTACCGTTAGCGTAAGGTACGACATTACCTCTTATTTATCCGTTAGCACAGAGTGGCAATTAAATTCAGGGCATCAGGAGAATTTGCGTTTTTTCCAATCCGACGAGGACTATAGAGAGCAACTATTTCAACTGGCATTCACTGTAACTCTGTAGCGACGCGACTGGTGTTCGTCCTACCCTTTGGCCACTTCAATTAAATCAAATTTTGTTTCGCTGTCACCTTTCACCATCACCTGACACTGTCCCCAAGAGTTTGGAATTTGCCAGACATGCGCTTCGGCAACCGTGAATTTTTCTCGATGAGTATCACAACGGACTTCAACGGTATCAAGTTGGCCTTGGATGTTGCCAAAAGCAAACTTACTTCGCACAAGAGTATGGAACCAATTCCCATCACTTCCTATCGTTACGGGCACGGTTAAGTTTTGCTCAGATGCAATAGATTCTTCAATCTGACTAATTAGCGGCGCGATCTCGCCAATACGCGTTTCTTGCGCTTCCATGTCTTGAAGTGTGGTGTAGGATTTTAATGCTTCTGCATAATACCCACGCTGAGCATCGAGTATGATTTTTCTTTGAAGGGCGTATGCCACATAATCTTCATCAAACACCATGTTATTGAAGCGCTTACTACCGTTGCTGGCAAGTAATCGCGTTAGGCTTTGCGCTTCCCTCTCTACGTCACCTTGTTTGCTCGCTATATGAGACTCCAAGTTTAGCAACCACGTATTTTCATAGCGGTTTAGCGTATCCCAGCCTAAAAGCTCTTTAAGTGCTCCATCAGCCGCATCAACATCACCCGCATTAAAGCGCTCTTCTGCGTCTTTATAAGCTTTAATAAATTTGCGTGTGGCACCGCTTTTTCCGCTTATAGCGAAATCCATTTGGACTGCTTGATGACACTGCTGGGTAGGTTCGCCATCTTTGATCGCGGGGTTATATTGCCATTTCTTAACCGCTGACAGTGCACTGCGTTTGAACGAAGGGCTTCCAAAGAAGTCTTCTACAACAGGGTCTTTCACTCTGCCTTCTTCGTCGATAACGTAGCTTAGCCTAACCCAACCTTCTCGGCCTTTTCTAATGGCTTGAGATGGGTATCTAGGATCGACACGTTTCAAAGGCGTCGCTGGTGTAAATGCGCTTATGCGCTCTACTTCATCAGCTTTCGATTCTGCGAGCGCTTTTTCTTCAAGATCATCACATGGGATACTCAGTTCCTGTGCAGCTGCACTTGCCGTGAAACCTGTCGCGAGCAAAGCCGCTAAAACGAGCGATGGTTGGGTTCGCTTAACAATATTTTCGTGGGCTGAATATTCTGTTCTTACTGCTTTTTTCCATAAATCCTGTTTCATATTTATCATCCTTAATAATGGCTAAACATTACGAGTGAATTGGCGCTAATTCTATTTTTTAGACGAGCTCTCAAGCGACGCATCGGGTACGTTTTTGATCATCATTTGCTCTTTGCGTTTCATCATCATCTTGGCAAGCCTACGCATGCTCACCGTGGTGTCTTTTTCATCTACGATATCGACACCTAGCAAGCGTTCGAGCAGGTCTTCTAGCGTAAGCACTCCTTCTAAACCGCCGTACTCGTCAACCACCAGTAACATATGCACGTGCTTATTGATGAAGTGCTCGAAAGTGACTGACAGCGGCATAGTGTTTAACACGGTAACCATATCTTTTGCGTATTCAGAAAGCGGCTTATCAGTGTTACCTCTGGCTTGTGCTACCAATAAATCAGAACGCATCACAAAGCCGGTAATGTTTTCTGAGTCGCTGTCTTCAAACACAGGGATACGAGAAAATTCTATATTGGCGTGCTTGTGGAAAAAGCCTTCTACCGTCATCGACTCCGACACTTTAAATAGCGCCGTGCGGTGGGTAATCGCATCTTTCACTTTCAGCTCGTGCAAACTTAACAAGCTTTGCAGAAACGCCGCTTCGTGATTTGCTAGCTGACCTTCTTGCCCCGACAACTCTGCCATGGCGTGTAGCTCACTGCGGCTTAACCCGCGAAGTGGACTGTCTTCTTTAAAGCCTTTCGTCATTAGCTCAGACATTTTAACGAACGGCATAAGTACAATTGAAAGGTATTTAAGAAAATATGCGGTTACTGGCGCTAGTGTTCGCCAATAGGTTGCACCAAGTGTTTTAGGGATAATCTCAGAAAAAATAAGAATAAGGAGTGTAAGGACTGCTGAAATAACGCCTAGATAGGCGTCACCAAATACTGCTGCCGCTTGCGCACCTGCCCCGGCAGCCCCCATAGTATGAGCAATAGTGTTCAGCGTTAATATTGCTGATAAAGGCGTATTTATATTATCGGTTTGTTTACGTAGTAGCGCACCACTGGCTTTGCCCTCTTTCTCTAACACAGAGATATAAGCGGACGAAACACTCAGAATCACAGCCTCTGCAATGGAGCACAAAAAAGAAAAGCCCAGTGCAATGAAGACGTACACAATAAGTAAAAGCATGTAGTTATTCCAAGCGTCCTTGTAGGTTTAAACGCGTTTTAATTTTAATAAGTTGAACGACTATTATGGATAATAGAGCGGGATATACAAGCGCTCTATGAATATCATTTGAGCGCTTTATTATGAAAGGCATCCGCTGGGCTACTGTTAGCCGCAGCACGCCGAATGTCGCTCTTGGTTATGACGGTGTTGCTGCAGCTTTTTCAGACCCAGCCTTAACATTAACCCCGCCAATAAAATTGCGCATAGCCCATAAATCACCTGAACGTCTGCACCGTGCTCATGAACATGGCTTTGCGTTTTGATCATAGAGGCTAAAGAAAACGAAGCTACTAGGTAGTTCAGTGCGTAACCAAAACCAATACTCGCAGAGATAACACTGAAAAGGTAAAGCACTAACGTTCGCGTGCCCATTTCTTGTTTGATCATTCCCATCGTTGATACGTTAGTGGCGGGTCCCGCCATTAAAAATACTAAAACAGCGCCGGGCGATAGCCCCGCCGCAAGAAACCCAACCGCGAGTGGCGTTGATGCTGTAGCACATATGTACATAGGAATGCCGATTAGCGCCATCACTAGCATGGCGACCACGCCATCACCCCATTGCGTTAAAAAGTCGGTGGGTACCCACGTTTTAATTGCCGCGGCAAGTGCTAATCCAATTAATAACCATATCACAATGTCTTCAAGTAACTTGCCACTGGCATATGAAAGCACGCTTGTGATTTTCGAAGGCGATGACTCGTGTTTGGGCTTGTCTGTGCTTTCGTGGTTATGAGCATGTGTTTTTTCGCTTGCACAACAGGACGTGCTGGCCTGTATTTGCGGCTCTGGTTTAGGTGCTTGCTTTGAACCACAGCACGATGACCGCGTCACGTCAGATTGTCGTTGTTGAGCCTCTTCTGCTTCTGCGAAAAAACGCACCATCAATCCAGCATAAACAGCGCTTGTAATGGCCGCGATGGGTCTGACAATGGCATACAACGGTCCAAGCAATGCGTAGGACACAGAAACACTGTCTACGCCAGTCTCGGGCGTAGACACTAAAAACGAGATAGTGGAAGATTTAGATGCACCGCTACGCCTAAGCCCAAGTGCCGCTGGGATAACGCCGCAAGAGCACAGAGGTAAAGGCGCACCAATAACCGCGGCCTTTGTAATTGAGCCAAACGATGAGCTGCCCATGTGCTTTTCCAAAAACGAAACGGGTACCAATTCGTGCATGATACCCGCCACCAGCAAACCGAGAAGTAACCAAGGCGCGGATTCAACGAAAAGTGCTAGGAAATTTTGTCCAAGTAAAATGATATCTGACACAAAGCCTCACAGGTTATTTTGTTGAAAGGTCACGTTGAAGAACGCGGCTTTTGACAACAAAAATAACGGTGTTTTAGAACGGCAAGTATAATAACAGATATGCTGTATGACAGAAAATCAGCAAAACTGATTAACCTGATTTATGCGAGTGCGTTTTGCTTTTAAAGGAAAGAAAAATGGCCAGTACAAATGCACTGGCCGAATGTTGACTGTCTCGAAAGTGTAATTTTAAACCACGAGGTCAACCATGAAAGTTTTTGTCGCTAGTGACTTATCCGTTGGCTTGCTCTTTTTTAAGCTTCGATTCCTTTTTGAGTTTTGACACCACAGAAAAAGCTTCAAGCATAACAAGCACAGACACAATAAGTACTACTGCGTCTAAGAATACCAATAGATAGTTACCTTCAACGTAGTATTCTTTAAGTTTAATAAGCCCAGCAAAGAAGGCCATAATCAGTACAAACACCATTGGAATCAGCGTATATTTCGCTGGTCGACCTAATTTAATCAGCATAACCGAGATTACTAACAGGGTTAAACTGGCTAGTATCTGGTTAGTAGAACCGAATAACGGCCAAATAATCATACCGCCACTGCCTGACGCACCACCTGCACCGAAGGCCAGCAATAAACAACATCCAACAGCTACGAGCGTTGCAACCACGCCGTTCTTAAGTGCACCAATTGAATAGATATCGCCCCATTCTTGGATTATGTAGCGCTGCAGACGCACGCCCGAATCCATGGTGGTGCCAGCAAATAGAACAACCATTACCGCAAGGATCGTTGACGAGAAATCTACCGGCAACCCCCAACCCTGCTGAATTAGGTTCGCACCACCAGTGATAAATGCACCCACGCTACCCGCACCCAAGTGGCTGTATACTTCGTGCCATTCTTCTGGAGAAGCTGCAAACGCAACGCCGCTTACAGCGACAATGGTAATAAGTGCTAGTGAGCCTTCACCGACCGCGCCTAGATAACCAACAAAGCGTGCATCGGTCTCTTTGTCTAGCTGCTTAGAGCTGGTACCTGAAGACACAATACCGTGGAAACCAGAAACAGCGCCACACGCAATAGTAACGAACAACAGCGGGATTAGACTTGGAGAATCGACAGCGGTTTGAGCGTTAAACGCTGGCGCCGTGATATCCGGCATAGCAAAGAACACAGCACCATAAAGCAGGAACAAGCCAACAAGTAACTGCATACCGTTAATGAAATCACGAGGCTGTAACAGCATCCAAACTGGTAACAGCGATGCAATAGCGGCGTAAATAAATAAGATAATGATCCAGTTTGCTTTATCTGCTAAACCAAACATGGTTTCCGGCAGACTTAGTGGGATATAACTGCCCGCATACACCGATGCGTAAAGCACAATAATCCCCACAATACATAAGGGTATGAGGCTGAAATTACGTTTAAGCAATTGACCTATGACTAATGCAACTGCGATTGCCATCCAAGCTGGGAATACCGCATTGGGTTGGGAGACAAAAGAGTTCGCGATAACCACGCCAAATACCGCATTAACCATTAAGAGTACTAGGAAGATCACTATCATAAATAGTGAACGAGAGCGTTTTCCGATGACGGTCTCAGACAGCGCGCCCATTGATTTGCCTTTGTGGCGTGCGCTGGCCCATAAGGCGCCCATATCGTGCACACCGGCAAATAATATCGTACCGAACACAACCCAAAGTACCGCAGGAACCCATCCCCAGTAGACAGCAATAGCTGGACCTACGATGGGTGCTGCCCCCGCCACGGAGGTGAAATGGTGCCCCCACAATACAACTTTATTGGTGGGAACATAGTCCACCCCATCTTTCATTGTATGGGCTGGTGTTACAAAACTATCATCCAACTTAAATATACGGCTCGCAATAAACTTCGAATATACGAACCAGCCGAGCAACATTCCGATGATGCCCAGTATAACAATGGCAATAGACTGCATACTGTCGTCCTAATTTGTTTTATCGACAGGCCCTAGGGTCTATTGTTCTTTGGTGTACGAATTTTGGTTTAAACGTACAACAAAGGTCAGCAGCCCCTAGCCTGTTGATTTTCTTATTTTCAGTTCAAACATTACACCAATTATCGGTGGCGAAAGGTCATACCTGAATAAGAAAACACCTATTTAAGGTATGCCCAACGTACTGTTGCGCATATTTAAACATGCGACAAGGCAAGGGCCTGACACATTAGACTAAAGTCTAACTCAAAGTTTGGGATTTAGCTGTAAGGCTTTTGAGGTTTATTAGCGATGATTCAGCGGTGAAACAGGAAAGCGTAAAACAGACATTAGTTGCCTGCTGTTCTCCACATTAGTAAAGGTCGCGGTGATAACGTCCTTCGTCAGCTAACGCATTGTAGGCTTGCGCTTCAAGTATGGACTGCAAAGCCATGTCAACGCCTTGGCCCATTCCCTCAAAATGCCCACATACGTATACTTGTCCGGTATCGCCTAAGAAGGATTTGACCTCATCTCGCTGCTCAACAAGACGCTGTTGAACATAACCACCACCTTTCTGTCGGGAGAAAATAACTGACTTTTTAAAAATACAGTCACTATTCTGGAAAGGCGATAGCGTTTTATCAAGCACATCATCTTGCATGGGATGACGTTCGCCAAAAAATATCCAAACTGGCCCAGCGTTCTCAAGCAATGCGCGTTTTGCAAGCTGAGCTCGTACCCCCGCAATGCCGCTACCCGCAGCAATTAATAACAATGGGCACTGAGTATTAGTAATAATAGCGCTGGTATTTTTTCGAATGTAGGCCTGTACTGGCTGAGATACAGGTAAAGAACGGGTAAGTAATCCAGAACCTAGCCCAAGTTGTCCGTTGTCTTTAACCAGCTGTCGAACTACAAGCTTTACGTCGTGTTCTTGTGGTACCGACGCAATGGTGTAGCTTCGGCTTACAATCGGTGACTGCCCTTGCTGAGGAATAAGGACTTCCAACACGTCTCCCGCTTCCCATTGTTCATGTAATCCTTGTGTATGATTAGAATGGTCAACGTTCAAAGACAAGCCGAACAGGCCTGGCGACGCTGGGTTTGAAGGTTTGCTCTCAGAGTGGTCAGAGGGTTCGTTTGAAGTCTCGCCAGAAGCTAGACTTATTTCATTTAATTGAACCCGATTTTTCAGTGTGAAAGCATGGGTGGGGTGCTGTTCATCCTGTGGCAACGAACCAAGCAAAGACAAATGCTCACCTTTCCCTGAATCTAATGTCGTTAGCGGAGAAAGCGCACGTGCTCCTAGTGCACTGATATTATCAAACAACGTGACTGCGAATTGGCAAAACGCGGCGTATTGCTTATCGCCTAATCCCACCACTTCAAAAGACAGATGGGAAAGGTAATCAGATTGATTCGACGACGCTTTTTTTAGCGCTTTACTAAAGGTTCTACCCGCATCAGGGGGTTCGCCTTCACCGTAGGTACTCACAACAAAAATGACTTTCGACACACTACTTAACGTGTTGAGTTTCAAAGATGCCATGGACACTACCGACGTTTGCTCTTGCTGTGATAGCGCCGCGGCCTTTGCGCGGGCAATTTTTTCGGCCGTACCGGTTTGGCTTGCGTATACGACAAGGGTCTCCTCGCCTGATACTGCATAGTTGTATTGCTTTCGATATTTAAAAAATAACACCGCTACCCACAGCATATACAGGCCAATGCTTACTATTGCTATGAGTAGACGGTGTGTTTCTGTCATGTGCTTAACTTTTATGCCGTTGTATTAAAATAGCTAGAAACTTAAGAGGCTGTTGCTCTGTGAGTATTCAAAGAACGTTTACAGCCCCTAGCTGCGCAATAACGTGCGGTTATTACAGCGGAAGTACTTCAAATGTGCCTGAGTAGCTACCGTTACGAGACGTTGCAGGCTTTTGCGCTTTATCGTCTTCATAGCCAATTTCTACAAAGTACATACCGGCTTGCGGCCATGTAATTTCAATCTGACCATTTTTGTCAGACGTGACTTTAATCGTTTCCTGATCATTTCTGTAGCGCATACCACCGCGCACAACTTCCACCTCGGCGCCAACCGCAGGCTCACCGTCAATAAGTAACTTGAACGTTGCCGTTTCGGTGGCGAATAAATCATTAGGGTGAGTCACTGGCACTAGCTCCAAACCCACGTTATCAGGCGTGAACACCTTGTTCGATGGCGCACCAAGAGTAACAAACGTTTCTACGCGGCGAGAGCTTTGCATTACGCGAAGATCTTTTGCTTTCTTAGGCACGGCTGTTGCGAACTCTTCCGGCTTATATTCTTCACCACGGCCGGGCCACATCTTGCGCTTGCCTTCTTCATCTCGCCAAAATGCGCGAATGCCATTGCTGGCAGACGTCAGTTTGTATGTACCTTCTTTGTTTAATTTCAAATCAAACGTGGTTCGGTACTTACCGCGTGCCATATTTTCTACGTCTACGGCTTCACCCTCTGGCGATTGAACCACTAAGTTACTGGCATTCATTGCGAAGTGGTCAGGGTGAAAAATAGTATTTGAAATAGCGGCATCAAACGTCACGTAAGCTTCTTCACCTGATAGTACGGTAGAGCTTGGAAGTAACCACGCGCGATGCGCACTGGCTGAAAATGACACGGCAAGTGTTGCTGCTAGCGCAATGGCTGAAGCTTTTACTGATAGTTTTTTCATAATGTCCTCTTATTGGATCTCTACTGAGTGAGCGTTGAATTAGCGCCTCAGTAGATTAGTCTTCCAGACGCAGTACTACACGCCCAAGTTCTGAATTTCCTTTCACCTCTACCGGTAGTGACGCAGCAGATAGCGGTAATGAAAATGGCAGAGATAGTACTTCTCTTCCGCCTACTTCTCGTGATGCCTCAACGCTAAGCGTGTAATCGCCCTCTGGCAGTTCTGCTAACGCTTTATTTAGCTGCGAATCAAGGCTGTAATCGCCTGGGCCTTTTGTTGCACTGGTAAGTCCGTCATAAGGCAAATCAAGGCTTCGTCCACCACGACGCCACCATTGGCGCAAGTCTTTAAGCCACTCTTTCCCTTTGTCTTCACGCATTTCAACGTCGTACCATACGGCGACTTGAGTAGCCTTGCGTTTACTGTCTTCAATCCACACGGCAAGATAAGGTTTGTGATATTCAGCCACATCAAGTTGCGGTAAGGCCACGTCAAGTTTGGCTTGGCTTGCAGCGTGAATAGCGCCAGAGGCAAATGTCATACTTAATAAAGTCGATGCGATAACTGCGCCTTTTCGCATTTTCATGTAAACACTCCTTAAAATTGTGTAGGTAAGTGCCACCAGCGTCGCGCTAGTGCACAAACAGTAAAATAATGACAAACGGGATGAGCACACCGAGCGTAGTAATGGGCCAAGTAGACGCGCGCGTTTTCGAGTGACGCATTAATAGTTGCAGCCCAGTTACGCTAAAAATAATGCAGGCAACAGCGAAGATATCGATAAACCAGCGCCAGGCATTTCCCGTGTTCCGCCCTTTATGCAGGTCATTGAAATAAGATATCCATCCTCTATCAACGTTTTCATAAGTTACTGTGCCAAGTTCAGCATCTACTGCTATCCAACTGTCAGCACCGGGTCCAGGCCAAGCGGCATAAAATTCAATACCATCCCACTCTCCCGTCACCGATGAAGGTAGTGAAATACCCTCTTGCGACTGCATAAACGCGACGAGTTCGCTTGGAATGGCTATGTCACCGGTGTCCAGAGAAACCAATTGTTCGACAACCAACGGTGGTAAGCTTGATTCAGCTGACGTTACAGTTCTGTTCGCTGGAATGTCTGCAGCGTGATTTAGCGTAATCCCCGTTAGGGCAAATAACATCATCCCGACCAGACAGACTGCGCCACTAATCCAGTGCCATTGGCGGATGCCGCCTAAAGAAAAACTCATAATTTCGTTGCTAACTCTCTGTACTACTCGGTGATATTGATTAATTCAACGGGCTAGATAATACAGATATTTCCACCCTTTCCAATGTAAATGAGATTTATTCTCATTATTGTGTTTTTTGCTCAACAACCTTTAAGTATTGCTTCACTTTTCGCGTAAACGAGGCCCCCAAAAAGCGACAAGCAATAGGTAATTACACACCACGGTGTAAAGGGTAGGTAAATAGGTAAACGTTGCTGAAACCATCACGCTTGCAAGCTGTAAAAGCCCTATCCATACCACCACGCCAATTTCGGTCTTCCACACGTCTATGCAGTTCATGAGGCTTATTGCCATAAGCAAATACGCCAAACTATGAAGCACAATTAAAAGTAGTGGTGAAGGTGTACTGGTTAGTCGAGTGATACCTGCATGCTTCTTGTTGCCAAGCGAGAGTAGTAAGAAACTCAAATAAGTAAGCACAAATGCGAACACCACATCCAGAATGATACTCATATTAATGCCTCGCTGTTGTCACCTTGCGGCTTATCTTGGCGAGTTCTGTCTTTTCGCTTAGGTGACGGAGTACTGCTCACCCGTTTTGCTTTCACGGCTTTGGCTTTTTTGACGTGGTAAGCAGCATAGCCGAGTACTGCCGCAAGTGTTATGCACATAAGGTCAAAACCCACTCTCAGGCTATCACCATTTGCAACCGCGAAATCTAAGCCTGTTGCTGAGGTGAGGTGGTCAAGCAAAGGTACAAGCGCAAACAACACTGCTGCAAAGCCAAGTTGAATTACCCACCCTTTTTTGTCTCGCCAAATAAACCCTGCAACCACACACACCAGCCATATTGCGAAAAACACCTTAATTTCCCATAAGCTTCGAGACGTTAGATCAGCAGGAAGTAGTCTATTTACCCAAAAGTAGCCACCGGTCGCACACATTAATCCTGCAATGCAGCCTATATTACTGCCTCTGACCAATTCAAAACCAAACTCTCCAAGCTGCTGCTTTGCCCGTTTCACTACCCACAAAACAGAGCCCGTTCCCACCATAATGGTACCCAGAATACCGGCAAAAAATAGTAACCAGCGAGTAAGGGTATCGGCGAAGCGCGCTTGATGTAGCATATCCAAATAGTTATACGTCGCCTGACTGGCGTTAGCGGCTACTGAGGCTGGGCGCTCGTTAATGACTTCGCCTTGTGCGTTAAATACCAGCGCACTACTTCCTCCACGCCCCGCACTTAACTGCGTTCTGTTGTTCCCACTTAGCGTAAACTGAGCGTTAGCTTTACCCGGGTGAGTAATAGATAGGCTTTCAACCGGCACCTGCCATGTATTTTCGGCATGAGCAATCATCGAAGAGATGGGTAAGGCCAATAAGGCATTAATGTCTGGTGAAGCTAGATTTTGCTGCTGCGCATTCTGGCGTATTTCTGTACCTTGAGGACGGTGCCGCACGCGCTCCTCGCTGTTAAAAGGCAATAGCGTGGCGCCTAATAGAATCAAACCAGAAAAGGTGATCATGATATGAAATGGTAGTGCTAATACCGCACTTATGGCGTGCCCATCTATCCAGCTCAGCAGCTTCTTCTTTGGCCTGAACATAAAGAAATCGGCAAAGATTTTTCTGTGCATGATGACGCCGCTGATAATAGCAACAAACATCATCATACTGACTACGCCTACTATCCAGCGTCCAACGGTTCTGTCTATGCCGTATAACTCGAAATGAAAACGATAAAGGAAGTTGCCACCGGCCGTTTCCCTTACTTTTATCTCTTCACCCGTGGACGGGTTCAACATGACCCGTGGACCTCGACGACGCTCGTTACCTGCATTAGCGTCGCGCCACGACAAGTCGAGTGTATTCGAGCGCGCATCTGGTAGTGAGAGTTGCCATTCACTTGCATTGGGCGCATTGATCGCAAGATAACGTAAACCGTGCTCTAGCGCCTTTTCGCTGGGTACTGCGGCGTGTTGTTCTGGCTGCATCCAATAGGTTATTTCGGTTCTAAAAAACGACAGCGTACCGGTAAAAAAAATCGCAAAGAGTAACCAACCAACAAGTATCGAGCTCCAAGTATGAAGCCACGTCATAGACTTTCTGACATTCCCTTTCATGTTAAAGCCCTGTACTGATTGAATAAAGACATAAGGCTAACGCAGAGAGCGCTGTCATTATGATGGACGCCTTTTTCGTCGTATCAAAGATGAACGTAAAAAGGATGAAGGTGCAGTAAACACAAAAGAACAGCATTCTTACCAGCACTTCGTGCTCTCGTCCGTCAGCCCCTATAAAATTGGCGATAGCACTGCTTAGCCACGCTGAAAAAGCGTAGCCCAGTGCCACAGCAATCAGCATTCTAAGTGCGACATCCAATCGGTCACGATTTATGGCGACGCGGTTCACCGTTTGGCTTTTCATATTGTGTTCTTCACTAGGTTTTCTAGTGACTGGATGTTGCCAAGTAAATCAGAACGGGATGGGTACGATTTATAGACTTGTCGTAAAAGCGTAAGTGCATCTTGGTACTGACGCTGATCTATGGCAATTTGCGCACGCCCGAGCATGGCGCGCTGTTTAACGTCGGCGAGTGACTCAGCTCGTAGATAGGTCATTTTGGCACGTTCGACGTTGTTCTGTTGACGATAAAGTGAAGCAAGAGACAACAGCGCCTCACCATTGTCAGGGGCGTCAGCAATGGCTTTGGTTAAAAGGGAAATTGCCGTTTTGCTTTGCCCTTTGCCCATAGCCAACTGAGCTTTAAGTACATTAAGCGTAGCTGCTTGAGAGGTCGTGAGCTTTTTCACATTGTTGTCGGCAGCTTGCGTTAATTTACCTAAATCAGACCACTGCTCATTAGCCGCTAAGTAAGCCGCTATTTTGGAGTAAGCGTCGAAGCCTTCCCCATCTTTGTCGGTAATGAAAGTCTTCGCATGGGTAGCCAGTATGTCTGCTGCGCGCCGCGGACTGCCGTCAGAAACGTGCAATTTGGCCACTGAAATCAAGTTCGACAGCGAGCGGTCACCCAAAGAAAGGGCAGTCTCTAAGCTGCTCAGCGCCTTTACCATGTCACCCTGCTTTAACGCTATTTGTCCCCGTTGGAGCCAAAGCTGCTGATTACTTTCATCATCTACCAACATTTCGCTTAGCAAGCTTTCCGCCTGTGCAAGTGCATTACTTTCAATAAGCGCGAACAATAAGCCTTGATACCATTGCTTGTTTTCAGGTTCGAGCATTAACGCATTTTGATAAGCACCAATAGCGGTGACAGGTTTGCCAAGCTGAACATTGGTATAGGCTAGCTGCCCGAAAAGTTGGGCATCTTGAATACCTAGCTCTACGCTTTTAGTTAAATGAGTGCGTGCTTTGGCCAATTTATCTGTCATTAAATACGCCATGCTCAAACTTCTGTGCGCCGATGGAAGGTTTGGCATAGCGTCTATAACGTCCAACAGCACTTTTTCGGCAAGTGAGTAGTTTTTCTCATTCAATAGCACTTGTCCGTAAAGCTCACGCAAGCGTGGACTAAATTGAGAAATATCCTGGGTTGCAAATGCGCTGGCAACGTTTGAATAATTGCCTGCTTGCAAGTCGGCCTGAATGCGCCCGATAAACTCACCTTCTTCACGGGATATACGTTCACGATGATCATCTCTATGATGCTGACGCATGACAAACTGCCAATCGGGTTCTTCCAATTCCACCGTTATTTTCGCACTTACTGGCTTAACAAAAGCCAGCGCGCTCACTACACAGCTGAGGACAGTTACGGCTGTAATCTTGTTTAACATTGTCTCAATCAACCTCTAAATTCTTTAGCTTCTATTTCGCTTTATTGCGCTAAACCAAGCCTTTATAAAGCTTCTATTAGGCCTCTATAACTACGGGCCAAATAAAACGCGCCTTCACCGCTTCATCCTCTTTGTAGGGCGATGTAAATTTGCTGGCTTTAACAAAACGCATTATTTCTTTATTGAGCTCGTGATGCGGGTTCTCGACAATATCCATCAGCTTTACGTTGCCGTGTTCGTCAATAATGACGTCGAGCTTTACAATCACCCGCTTGATACCTTGCTTTTTAAGTCGCTTGGGGAAACGTATTTTGACCGGAGTCAGCAAGGTAGGCTTTGAATCCAGTTCGCTTAGCCCAAAGGCGTCCAATTCAATATCAGGCATATCCCATTGGGTTTGGGTCACTTTGACATTTGGCATGTCGGGCTTTGGCACTTGAATATCTGGCTCAACACTCAAATCCGCCATGGTCATGGCTGCGCCACTACCCTCTACCTGCATAACAAGTTCAGTCTCTTCCACTACATTTTGCGTTTTAGGGGGCGGCGGTGGTGGAGGCGTTACCGCAATGTCTAACTTGCGCACAACCATAGTGTCGGGCTGCAGATTAGACAAAAAGTGCCCTAGCCACATAACTCCAAGCGCACTAACGAGCACCGCACCGCTAAGTAGAGAAGGTTGAAGATTGTATTTCATTGAATTTTGCCTCGTTCGCTATGGCTTCAAAGTGGCGATATTTACCGTGTCGGCACCCGCCAGTTTGGCTTCATCTATGACTTCTACCAGTAATTCAGAGCGAACGGCTTTATCTACCTGAATGACTACTGGGCGTTGTTCTTTCATCAACAATTGTTCAACAGTAGAGCGCACGCCGCTCACGCCGATATTGGCACTGTCATACACCACTTCACCGGTTCGGGTAATTGCCAGCATAATGGCCATTTGATCGAGCTTTTGTGCTGATATTGCCTGTGGTTTATCTACCTCTACCCCAGTCTCTTTTACAAACACTGTTGAAACGATAAAGAAAATTAAAAGTATAAAAACCACGTCTAGTAGCGGAGACATATCAATGCCTTGCGCTTGCTGGTTTTCAAGGCGTCGCTGTAATCGACTTGCCATGTTTACGCCTCCCTTGCTACGGCGCGCTTTACCGCACCATTAACAAACATCAACAAAAGCCAGCCAGGAATAGCCAAGGTTAAGCCAAGCTGAGTAGTAAAAAGTGCATCGGCAATGCCACCAGTGACGACTTGACTATCGACACCTAACGACATCATTCCGGTGAAACTCACTTGTAGGCCTGCAATTGTTCCTAGCAGGCCCATCAAGGGAAGAGCACTAACCAGTACGGCAGGTACCATTTCTCGCTTTGTAAGCTCTTTCTCTCCATCACGCACTTGGGCTATCTCTTTGCGTGTAGTAAACAACACAAAGATTTGCTGGTAAGCAAACCATGCCACCAGCAGCATTAACCAACACAATGCATTCCCCGCTAGCTGTTCAATCATTAGCTTGCGCTCGCTTGCTGTTGACCATCACTCTTTTGGTCGCTTTTCTCAGCAACGTCAGGCTCGTCATTGCTAAGTACAAGCGCGAAACTTTCGAGCTCTTCGTAGTAATGTCGCGCTTTGCGAGAGAGTACGGCATTTAGAATTAATGCCGGTATGGCCACAACTAAGCCTAACTCTGTCGTAACCAAGGCTTTAGCGATCCCGCCAGAAATAACTTCGGGGTCGCTTGAACCGAATGCCGTCATCATTCTAAAGGTTTCAATCATGCCGCTTACCGTACCTAGAAGACCTAGCAAGGGTGCAACGGCAGCAGTTACAGCAATGGTGCCGTTGTATTTTTCTAGCTTGATTTTGTCTTGCTGGAGTGCAGAAAACAGCTCATCGTCGCGTTCAGTTGGCGTGCTTGCACGCTTAGTTATGTCATACAGCTCGCGCTGCATGCCATCAAAGAAGCCCACACCTGAACTGCCCACCATGTTCACCAGAGCTTTGCCTGACGCTACTTGCTTAACCTTCGGTAAGCGCCATAGCTGAATAACTTTAAACAGTGCGATAAGCGTAGCGAGAAGGGCAAACAAAACGATAGGGATCACCCACACTCCGCCTTTCACAACATGTTCAATTACCCCTTCTGACGCTTGCTCGCGCGTTGCTGCGCGGCCAAGGGTAGGATCTATTTTAATGCTGCCATTGCCGCTGCTTGCCAAGCTTGCAAGGCTTTCGGTATCCGTATCTGAAAAAGTGGACGTAGAGGTAAACAGGTCTTGCTTACGCTCTGCCGTACCCGCAACGTTTTGTGCTTGCGCCAGATACCACGTCACCGGGCCAAGAGTAAGCACTTTTGCTTGGGTCACTTCGCCATTCGCCAGTACAACCTTTCCTGCACTGAAATTAGGGGTTTGTTGATTGGCAAACTCTTTCGCTTTTTCACCCACTTTCTGGACTTTGTCAGACAAGCTCATTTCGCTTAATGACAGACTGTCTACACCAGTTTGAAGCAGGAAACGGCTCAACAAATTTTGTTGGAACTCTTGTTGCTCGCTCCAGCTCGATAGGCGATTTTCTAACTGTGAAAGACTAAGGGTTCTTTCGTCCATTTTACGGCGAGCTACCGTGGTTTCATTGCGCAGTTTCATTACCTGCTGTTCAAGCGCACGCAATTCATTAGCCAGCGCTACCCGCTCTTTACTAATTTTGCTTTCGGTGCGATCCAGACGCGCTTTCGCGTCTTTAATATTGGCCAGCATGCTATCTTCAGGCGCTGCCACTGCCGGTACACAAACCACAGCTGCGCACAAAGCAACACATGCTGCGATGAGAGAGGATCTCAACATTGGATTAAATGTTGTGAGGACGTGAGATAAGCATTTCATTCGCCTTCTCCTTTAGCCAGTGTAAGTGGTAAAGAAACAAAGTCAGGTTCATGCTTTTTCTCAAAAATAGCGACGGCAAGGGCCACCGATTCGCTATCTACATTGTCACTGAATTGCCACTGCCACTCGCCATTTTTAACGCGACCGGCCCCCTGATATTGACCATCGGCGTTGGTAAACCACGCATAGCTGCTGCCAACAAAGAACTGCTTAACTAATACATCTTTGTCATCGGGAGCACGCATTACGGTTTCGTTAACCAGAAGCTTGCTATTGAATTGCGCAAGGGATGAAAGTTTTGCAAGGGTAACCTGAAGCTTATTTGACGTGTCGGCGTCAGCCGCTAATTCGGCTTGCTCTTTATCCCACGTCTGGCGAATAATTTCAGGAAGCGACGAGTAAAGGCTGTCTACTTGCCCTATTACTCCAGTCAATGCACGCTCTACCCCACCCTGTTGTGCTTCAAGCTCACTTTGCTCAGAAAGCAGTGCTTCTCGCTGGGCTTCTACGTCGGTGGTTGCAGCCTTACTTTCGTCAATCATACTCTGCAGCTGAGTACGTTCAGCTTTAAGCAGTTGAATACGCTGACGCAATGCAGGCTCTGATTCACGCCACTCGTTTTCTAGCTTTTGCGTCTGGCGCTCAATGCTAATCCACTTTTCAGTGAGCCCGTCGATATCGCTGGCTTTTGTTGCTGCCATCACAATACCTGATGAGGCCACGGCAAGTGATACCAGTACAAAAGAAAGCGCTGCACTTCTTTTAACTTTCATTCAAATCCCTTACATCTCTTGGCTGAATTAATGAGATTGCCGGCACGTCGATATCGCTATCGAGGCCGGCATTTTTAATGTCTTGTTACTGCTTGCTAAGTATTAGAACTGGTAAGTAGCAGACAACAAGAAGCTTCTTTCTGGTTCATTGAAAGTATTCGCCCCTGCGTTAGATGCTTGTGTACCTTCACGCTTAACGCTTTCGTTAAACAAGTTCTTAACCGACACGTTGAAGCTTAAGTTTTCGTCGAACGCGTAAATGGCGTTAATGTTGGTGATGGTATAGGCTTCGCGATCATCAGCTTCGATAACGGCGCCCGAATTAACGCTGGCCGTAGGGCTTTCTGTCTCACCGTAATGTTGAGCGCTAAGCACAAGCTCAAGTGCATCGGTGGCTTGCCAGCTTATTAGCGAGTTCACTGTGTAGTCAGGAACGATAGATAATGGCTGGCCAGTAGATTTATCTTCTGACTCAAGCATCACGGTAAAGTTGGTCGACCACTCAATAGTGCTGGTTACAGGGAACAACAAGTTACCTTCAAGGCCAGAAATAACCGCTTCAGGAACGTTAAACCACTGGAATACCTGAACGTTTGCCTCGCCACCTTCTTCGCCAGGTAACACATACTCTGGCGGTACATTACCGGTGCCAATTTTGTCTTTATAGTCGTTGTGGAAGTAAGTAATACCCGCGTTCAAACCCTCTTCGTTGGTGTAGTTAACACCAATTTCTTTGTTTACTGAGGTTTCGTGCTCTAGGTCAGGGTTTCCTAGAATGTGACACCCGCCACCTAGGTTAGAGAAGTCAACTGGGCAACCATTACCTCGGGTGTAGTACACGTAGTTAGGATTTAATTGATAGAGATTTGGTGCTTTAAAAGCACGGCTAATACCACCTTGAACCACAATATTAGGCGATGCCTGCCATGATGCATTCAAGCTCGGGCTAAGGTTTGTACCCGCTTTGCTGTGATCATCAAAACGTAGTCCAGGCGTAAGCGTGATTGAATCCGTTAGCATGATGTTGTCTTCAACATACACACCTACAAGCGTGGCGTCGGTTTCAGATGGACGATTTTCTGGGTCAGTCTCTACACCAGGAATAGTGCCGTCATCAACCACATTCAGAGAAAGCTGATTGCTAACTGAATCGTCTAGGGTCTCTTTGCGGTATTCCGCACCAAACGTTGCGGTTTGATTGAAGCCGCCTAACGTTAAAGGCACATTCCACTCGGTCTTTGCGGTAATGTTCTCTAATTTGATGGTGGTCATCTCAAGGCTATTAATGCGACCTTCACCACCACCTGCAGAGCCTTCACCTAAACGGCTGTTAGACGTGCTTTCGTATTGAACGTAGCTAAATGAATCGCCGAAATCGTACTCACCATTGTGAGTAACGCCGAACGTACGACGGTGCATCACCAGCGTTTCTTCACCAATTAGGCTCTGAGCATCAGTTTCTGCCAGGTCTTCTGGTTCAGGAATAATAACGTTGCCGTTTTCGTCAACAGGGTAGCTTACGCCCTGAAATGCGTTGTCACCAGCATAGCGGTTACCTTGGCGGCTATAGGCTGCTTCAAAATCCCAGCGATTAATATCGTCTTGGTCGAATCGAACCAAGGTACGCACGTCGATGTTTTCAACACCTTCACGCCCTGCCCCTACATTTTTGGATGTACCTCCGCGACCCGTTGTTACGTCTGTTGAATCTAGATTCACGCGTGGGTCGTCAGCGTCTTGTTCGTTGTAGTTAACAATGGTGCGGTGTGAGAAACGCTCAGATAACGGTGCACTTGTTACTAGGTTAAA
>NZ_JAFLMX010000349.1:0-34666 GCF_017849675.1 Alteromonas sp. AO-Serp | reverse complement strand
GTATAACTAAAAGGTCTTCGGAGCGGTAGTTCAGTTGGTTAGAATACCGGCCTGTCACGCCGGGGGTCGCGGGTTCGAGTCCCGTCCGCTCCGCCATTTAGTTATACAGCGCAATCTCGATTATGTGGAGCGGTAGTTCAGTTGGTTAGAATACCGGCCTGTCACGCCGGGGGTCGCGGGTTCGAGTCCCGTCCGCTCCGCCATTAATCGAATAAAGCGCGCTTCCCATTATGCGGAGCGGTAGTTCAGTTGGTTAGAATACCGGCCTGTCACGCCGGGGGTCGCGGGTTCGAGTCCCGTCCGCTCCGCCATTAATGATAAGCTTTTCTTCTTAGATAATTCCCCCTTCTGGGGACACTCAAAAAGTTATTTTTTACTCTGCAGTTAAAATTGCTGTTCTCGCAATCGCACTTTATTTATTCTTACCCTCTTGTCAGTTAGCCATTCAAGAAATTGCTCCATTTCCTAATTGCACCATGTGACACTAGAAACATTATTCCTCTTCGATTAATAGTCTTCTATAAAGTAAAAAAACACCCAACAAACAGTAACATGCCCTAAAGTCGTAGTGTCTTTTTTTTAATTTGTACTAAAGTTAGGTCGTTCACGCTAAAAAAACACGGAAATTATGAATAAAAGCGACCAAAAACAGTACTTTCTTGCTGATAATTTAAAAGCAATTGGGGTGTCATTGCTAAGCGTAGTGGGTGTGACCCTATTACTCGCTATCGTTATGTTTATGTTTATTCGAGAACAAGAGGAGAGTCGCGCTACAGAAATACTAGATAATGTGCGCGTAGTATTTAGAGATGCTGAGATCACGCTCGATTACCTAAATGCGCTGCCGTATCAAACCTGTGAAATGGATAACTTAGCGGAAATGCGAAAAACCTTGTTTCGCTCTCGATTTGTAAAAGAGATAGGTTTTTATCAAAATAACGAGCTATTGTGCAGTACTTATTTGGGCATTCTAGAAGAGCCCATGAAAGAAGTTAAGCCTGATTTTTATACTCAGCTTGGCGACGCTTTTTGGATAAATACTCCTCTTCAGCTTTTCGATAAACAAGCTACCGGTACTATAGTACAGCGCGGACGTTACAACGCAGTATTGGATATGGATAGTGTCATTGGTTACAGCTACACGCAAGATTGGCAGCTGTTCTACAATGGCGATCAGTTTTATCATATGGCAGGTAATCCTAGCCTTGTCGGTTCTACCCTCAGCCAAGATGACATGGACGCACGCACTGGCTACTTTTCCTTACAATTTATCCAGTGTGATGAACGCTACAATCATACCTGCCTAAAAGTGAAATCTGATCACGGTCGCGTACTAGATTTGCACATGGGCAAGCTGGTGTTGTTTGTGTTTGCTATGTTAATGACAGCAGCGTTGACGCATATGCTTACCTTTAACTATTTAAGACGACGACGTTCACTTGAGTCTCGCGTCAGTAAAGGGCTAAAAGAACATAAGTTCTATTGCTTGTACCAACCTTTTGTAAACTTGGAATCGGGAAAGGTCATTGGGTGCGAAGTATTGAGTCGATTTGAGGATGAATTTGGGCCGATTTACCCTGACGAATTTATTCCTCAGGTAAAAGAGCAGGATATGACCTGGGAATTTACGGTTGATATGATTACCACAGCCATGAGAGAACTCAACGAAAACCCAGAGATCCCCGAAGGCTTTAAGGTATCGTTTAATCTATTCCCCTTCGATTTTACCCGCGAAGGTTGTTTGGACCTAGACTTTGTACTAGATATGAACGTAAAGAACTTCAAGTTAGTTTTAGAAATCACCGAGGATGAGCAAATCGCCACTCATAGTGCGGTGAAGCATATTAAGTCACTGAAGAGTAAAGGCTTCTTATTTGCAATTGACGACTTTGGAGTGGGTTATTCAAATTTAAGCCAGCTTAAAACGCTAAACTGTGATTACCTTAAAATTGACCGCAGCTTTGTTATGGATATGGAAGATAACAGTATTCGTTCATCACTCATCCCCCACATTGTGAGCATTGCCGAAGGACTTAATGTTGATTTAATTGCAGAAGGAGTTGAAAACATTGATCAATGCAATGAACTGAAAGGATTAACCATCGGCTTTGGTCAAGGGTGGTTGTTTGGCAAGCCACAGTCGGCTGATGCACTGGCCAAAAGCGTTCAAGGCACGCAATAATACAGATTGATATTTACGTTTTAGCGCTGTTATTTTTCAGTTGGTGTTGGTAGTGTTTAACGCTACCATTCACCGTCTGGAAATTAAAGAAGAATACTCGCATGCAGGACGTGCTAATTTGCCGCAATATTAATAAAACCTATCAAGATGGCAGTAATGCTACCCCCGTTTTACACGATGTCTCTCTTTCAATAAAAGCTGGCGAACATGTTGCTATTTTAGGTAGCTCCGGCTCAGGTAAAAGCACCCTTTTACATATTCTTGGAGGGTTAGATAAACCTTCTAGCGGTGAAGTCGAATTCAATGGAAAATCACTCGGTCAATTATCTGGAAATGCATTAGCAAAGCTTCGCAATGACGAAATGGGCTTTATCTATCAATTTCATCATTTACTCGGTGAATTCACAGCGTTAGAAAATGTAGCAATGCCGCTAAGAATTAGAGGGCTTTCGACCAAATTGGCCCACGGCAAGGCTCGTGAAATGTTAGATGAAGTTGGGCTTTCTCACCGCGTCGACCATTTACCATCGACCATGTCAGGCGGTGAACGACAGCGTGTGGCAATAGCACGAGCTTTAGTTACCGAGCCATCAGTAGTACTGGCCGACGAACCTACAGGAAATCTTGATGACTCGACGGGTGAGCAAATTTATAAACTGCTTACTAGCTTAAGTGATAAAAAAGGGACAGCGTTTGTTGTCGTTACCCATGATATTACCTTGGCCGGGAAAATGGACAGGGTGCTGAAGATAAAGGACGGCAGATTAGCGAGTGATACGTTATTCAAGGAGAGCCAAGATGCTCGCCTTTGAATTGGCCCAACGCTTCAGAAAAACACGTTCAGAACAGCGTTTCATCTCTTTTATTTCGATGTCATCCACCATTGGGATTGCCCTTGGTTGCTTTGTACTAATTGTGTTGCTGAGCGTAATGAACGGGTTTGAAAAAGAGCTTACAAGTCGTATTTTGAGTGTGGTCCCTCATGGTGAATTATATAGCAAGAGCGAAAGCGGAATAGAAAATTTAGACGCGCAGCTCTATCGTTTGTCTCAAGATAGCCGTATTGCCTCTGTCACGCCATACACAGGGATAACCGGAATGTTGCAGTCAAAGGGGGAGTTGAAGGCAATTAGCGTTACTGGTATTCCGGTTAACAGTGTTAGCGACAAATATGCTGAAAGAGTCACAAGTGACGATTGGCAACGTTTTTCGACGCAGAAAAATGGTCTCATTGTAGGAAAGGGTATTTTCGCTTCCATGGACCTTAATATTGGTGACATTGTTCAAATACTCATTCCCCAAACAACTCAGGATCTAACCTTCAAAGCCCCACGTTCAATTACGCTTTCTATTTCTGGAGTGCTATCTGTTGGCGGTGAACTCGATAACCAGCTGGGTTTAATGCACTTGGAAACAGCGTCTGAAGCTATTGGTATTTCATCTAAGTCACAAGGAATTCAGTTTACACTTATCGACCCATTTTCATCTTACGACACGATGCGAGATATAGGTTACAGCTACCCTCAGGGTGTTTACATGTCTGACTGGACACGTACCCAAGGCCACTTATATAACGATATTCAGCTAGTTAGAGCTGTGGTGTATATCGCCTTGACGCTGGTCATTGCCGTTGCTTGTTTTAACATTGTGTCGTCACTGGTTATGGCGGTTAGAGACAAACAGGCTGCCATCGCAATATTAAAAACCATGGGAGCGACGGATCGTTTAATTCGCAATACCTTCGTGTTGCAGGGCGTTATCAATGGCGTTATAGGCATTACTGTAGGTGTGGTTTTAGCGCTACTGGTAGCACCTAACCTCTCTGAGATTGTTCGCTTTATTGAGGTGGCGATAGGTATAGAAATTCTATCAGGCGATATATATTTCATCGATTTCCTACCATCTGATCTACATTGGCAAGACGTTGTAGTAACCGTGGTTGTTGCTATGTTCTTGAGTGTGGGCGCTACTATTTATCCAGCGCAAAAGGCAGCCAAAGTATCACCTTCATCAGCGCTTCACTAACTTTAAGCTCAATAGGGTAAGTAATACCAGTCAGCATAGATCATTACCCACTCAGCGAGAGTTAAAATGTTCGTAATCGCGGCGTGTTACCGCAGGTATAGTGGTTCTACATCAAGGTGACACAATAAAGAGTACGGACATTTAAAACTCGCCCTTCGGGAAGGTCTGGCAAGCTTCCTAGCTTCATTCTGGGAATTTGAAAGGGAACAACCATTCCTGCATTCCCACGCTTTGCTAGGAAACTTGCCAGCGCCTTCTGAGTGGGCACTTATCCATGCGGATTGGTATAACAACAGTAAGTGAGAGGCAGTTCATTGTGACTATACTGGCAGTAAGTAAGTGTTAATTGGGCAAGTCTGTCTGAGGTCTGGTGCGAAGATAGCTTGCAAACTTTGGCTTTCCATTTTTAGTTAAGCCGTAGTACTTAAAGGTTACCCAGCTACCGATAGCGGGTGGAGATTGGCGCTCATTTTCTGAAAAGCCCGTTCCTAATTTAAATTGAATGCCTTCTCGCGTTTCTACAAGAAGCGAGCCCATCATTCCCTTAAATCGTCCTTTTCCCGGAAGCAATGCCAGTACTTTCCCTTCTGCATCTTCAAAGCGTTTTACTTTGAGCAACATGTCACTTCGCCCGGATGTGTACAGCGCTTGTTCATGATGAAGCATTAACCCTTCTCCGCCTTCCTGGGTTACTTGCTCCAGCTTTTCATCAAGTGAAGCAATAGACGTAAGCTTAAATTGAGGGATAACTGCAAACGTTGGATTAGGTGTAGATTTACTTAGGCTGTTAAGCATGTTGAGTCGCCGACCAAAGGGCTCACCCATCATAGGCATGTCAAAGGCCATAAATCTAACTTTGGCCCAGCGTTTTGCAGATAGAGAATTTGCTGCGGCTACAGTGTCTGCTGAAGACACTGTGCTAGATGAAGCGTTAGCGACAGAATGCAGCTCGATGTTTGTCATCGTTGAAAGCACAATAGAAGCTGTACGTTCAAACTCCCCTCTTCCTATCCAAAGTTCGCCGTCAATAGTGGTTTCTGGCCAGTTGGCGGTGAACCATGTTGGCGCGAATATCTTGTTCCCATTACGGGTAAGTAGTTCAGTACCGTTCCATCTTGCGCGAATACCGTCTAGCTTCTCACTAACCCAATAGTCAGCTACGTTAATATCAGTGCGACTTTGATCGTATTGCTTAGCAAGCTGCAGCTCTTCGACAGTAACGAGCATGTGATTAGCATTAACGTTAGCTATGGCGGTGATTGAAAGTACATATACAGCAGTCAAAAAATTTCGCATCGGCTCTTCCTATAACGTGTTAACCTTTGCTTGCTTTTATGCTTTTAATAGAGAAGCAAATACAAAGAAGGCAGAGTAAATTACTCTGCCTTCTTTGCTTTTATAACTGTACGTAGGAAGGTTTTTTCGCTTAATCGAAGCTGCTCTAGTCGGTAATAATATCAATAACTGAGATCAGCACGTCTTCAGCAAACGCTTCACCTGCCGTTCTTTCTTTATCACGTCGCAGTTTGTAAGTTTCCAAGCAAGCATTTAGCTGCTCGTCGGCGGTGTACACCCCATGAACATCTGCGTTATTAGCTTGCTCAATACAGCGATCGGTTTGTCCCGTCGTGACGGTACTGCACCCGCTCGTTCCCAAGGTGATTCCGACCATACAAACCGCAGTGGCGATCCAGTTTACGTGTTTAACTGTGCTTTTATGGTTCAAGATAACTTAATCCTTCAATAAAGACTGCAAGCGTTTTTGTCTATTAACATAAACCTGATGGCCATCGTGCTCAGACGAGGAAAGTGCTAAAGCTTGGTTCACGCTTTCCAGCGCTTTTTTGTACTCGCCCATCTGCTCATAACCATAAGCTAAGCCATTATATGCGTCAGGCGTTTGAGGATACTCAGCAATATCGTATTTAAACAAGGCGATGGCTTTGTCGTAGTTTTGTTCACCCACATAGTGATAACCTAACTCGCGAATAACCCATTCCGGCGCGTCGAGTTTCTCGCCTCGCTGCTTTGAAACACGGGCGTAATAGTCTTTAATACTTTTAATATCTCCACTGAACTGCTGTGGCCTTAAATAAGCTGATAAGAACAAATGATGGTAAGCGCTGAAAGTTGACGCAGCTGAGACCAAATTGTGGGTAACTCCCTCGTAGGCTTCGTTCTCCCATCTTAATCCGGCAGGTTGATTTGCCCGCATTCCAGAAATCATATCGTTATAATACGGGCGCATGGGCGCGCCTTCATTGCCGATAGACGTGTAAATGAAGTGGTCTAATTGATTGGCAGATTTTAAGAATGCAACCGTACTTTTTGCAGATGCGCCATAGTTCCACCACACCGCAGCACTGTAAGTCAGCGCGGCGTTAAAAAGTTCAGGCTTCTGGGTAAGTGCGTACAACGCGAATACGCCTCCGGCTGATGCACCCTCTATCACTCGAAAGTCATGCACGCGATATTTCTTCTCTACCATCGGCATAAGCTCAGTGGTTATAAAGGAAAGAAAGTTTGCACCGCCACCGCCATAGCCTACAGGCCCGTTTGGATCTTCATTTGCCGTGGGATATAAATCGCGAAGTCGGTCGGTATTTTCAATGGCGACTATGATGACTTCCGGAGCAGCATTCTGAGATTGCAGCGATTCTAGCACTGCATTCATCATAGTAAGATTTCCCGAACCATCTAGACGATAAATAACGGGGTATTTCTTGTCGGGGTTTTCGGCGTAGCCTTTTGGAAGCTGAACAACCACTTCTCGTTGCTCGTTTAGCACTTTAGACTGGAGTTTCTCTACTTTCAATTCGTAACGCTGGCTGTCGCTGCCTGTTTCGCTGTTAGCCGGAAGGCTCGTGAAAGCAAGAAATAGCAGGGCAATTATAATATGTATTTGTGACTTCAAACTTAAATCCTTTTATAAGACGCTTTGCTTTTCGCAGTAATACTATTTACTTGATTGGGCCAAGCGAACTTTTATTATTATCTATTGTATAACAGGGGTTTATTCGGATTAATGACAATTTCATAGCCACATTACTCTGTATATTCCCCTTTAGCAATACAGGAACTTTCTGTAGACATTTCTCCGCCCAAGTATTTAGTTAGCACAGCGTGTAGTTCCGTTTTATTGACTGGTTTTGTGAGATATCCATTCATCCCGGATGCTAACGCTTTATCTATTTCTTCGGCAACCACCGCAGCAGTGAACGCGATAATAGGAATAGTGATGTTAGCTTTTCGCAACGCTAAAGCGGCTTCAGAGCCGTTCATTTCAGGCATGTGTAAGTCCATCAATATAAGGTCGAAATGCTGCTTTAGTGCAATCTCTACTGCTTCGTTACCGTTATTAGCAAGCGCAACTTTCAATCCTGTGTCTTCTAACAATGATTTTGCTACGACCTGGTTAATGTCGTTATCTTCTGCAACCAAAACAGTAAGTTTTGAGAAAGACGGTGTGCTTTCCTGTTCTTTAGCGCCAATTACACTATCTGCAATTTCAAACGGTAGCTCGAAATAAAATTCACTCCCCTGACCTACCGCGCTTTTTAGATAAACCGTGCCGCCCATAGCTTCAACCAAGCTTTTTACTATCTGTAAACCAAGTCCCGTTCCCCCGTGCATTCGATTAATGCTGCTGTTGGCTTGTGTAAATGCATCGAATACGCGCTCTTGTTCAGAAGCATCAATCCCGTCCCCCGTATCCTTAACTGAAAATCTGACAAATTGATGGGTCTTTGACGCTTCACCTTTCGATAGCCCTAAAGTGACACTGCCCTGATGCGTAAACTTTATCGCGTTGCTCACTAGGTTGTTTAACACTTGAGAAAGGCGCGTTGCGTCCCCTACAACACAAGTATTTAATGTTTTATCTACTTCTATTCTCAGTGAGATACCTTTGTTCTGCGCCAATTGTGCATAAAACGCCACGCAATCTTTGGCAGTACTTTTTAGGTCAAAGGGAATGATCTCCAGCGCAAGTTTTCCCGCATTCAATTTGGAGAGATCTAATATGTCGTTCAAAATACGGTTTAGCGAGAGTCCTGAACGCTGAATCTTCTCGAGGTTAGGCCGTGCACTTTCCGAAATATCATGAGAAAGCACTACATCGGTCAATCCCAAAATACCGTTTAATGGCGTGCGAATCTCGTGTGACATAGTGGCGAGGAATCGTGATTGTGCAGCCGACGCTTGCTTTTCGCTTGCAAGCGCCCTGTTTAGCTCAAGAGTTTTGTTTTTACTCTCTACAAGGGCTTTCTCTAATTGGCTCGCTAGAGCATAGATAAGAAGGGACACAACAAGGTTGGTCACACAAAGCCTTAGCCAAAGGCCCTTGTCATAATCCCCTTCGTAAAACGGCACAAGAAAAGTACAGCATGCGAGTACTACCATTGCACTTATTCGCCAACCATTAGAAAGCAGTAAAATGGGAAAAATAGTAGCAATTGGAACTAAGGTTGCGGGCATGAGCCCATTGCTTATTACAAGGTAAGGCGCGACGGGAATGGTGAGTATTGCCCACAATTTCGCCAAAGGGTCTTTATAGTTAGAAAAGATAATTCCCGCTACCGAAATTGCACACCAAGACAGGCCGAAAAATACTGCCACATACACATTTTGGGGTTGGGCTATGACGATTACCGCTAAGATGAGTAAAGAAAAAACCAGCAGAATTTTGAAGCCAGCTTTTTGCAAGGCCGATGTGACTTCGCCAAATGATTCAGGCTTTGTAGGGTACTGCTTTGGCATTAGAGTTTCTAAGCATTATTAAATGACTAATAACTCAGTATAAGTACCAAACAACAACTCTGCATAAAAATAATGGGGTCAGAGTACTTTTCTAGCTGTTTACCGCTAGCTCTACAACCGTACTAATGTACTCTGACCCCATTATTCAAGTTGGCTATCGCTGGGATCATTACACTATTAATGTACTCTGACCCCATTATTTCGGGTACAAAAAAGCCCCAACCGAGGTTGGGGCTTTTAAATGCGTTTGAAAGCGTTAAGTACTTATACGCGCTTAACGGCTACATCTGCTTCGAACTTAGGCTTAACTGCCAAGTCTTCAGAAGGTGGAGCAAACTTAGTTAGGTCAATGCCTGCAACTGCTTGCTTGTACTCTTCTGTCGTTGGGAAACGACCAAGAACCGTTGAAAGTACTACTAACGGCGTAGAGCCTAGTAGTGATTCACCTTTCTTCTCAGCAGAGTCAGCTACAACACGACCTTGGAAAAGACGTGTAGATGTCGCGATAACTGTGTCGCCTGGCTCAGCTTTTTCTTGGTTACCCATACATAGGTTACATCCAGGACGCTCTAGGTAAAGAATGTTGTCGTACTTAGTACGCGCCGCTTCTTTAGGCTTAGCATCATCGAACTGGAAGCCTGCATATTTAGCTAGAACGTCCCAATCGCCTTCCGCTTTAAGCTCGTCAACGATGTTATATGTAGGTGGAGCTACAACTAGTGGCGCTTTGAATTCAACAGAACCGTTAAGCTTTTCTAGATTACGCAGCATTTGTGCGATGATTTGCATGTCGCCTTTGTGCACCATACAAGAACCAACGAAACCTAGGTCTACTGGCTTACCATCGTAGTAAGAAACTGGACGGATAACGTCGTGGGTATAACGCTTAGATACGTCTTCGTTGTTTACGTCTGGGTCAGCAATCATTGGCTCGTCGATTTGATCTAGATCGATAACCACTTCTGCGTAGTACTTCGCGTTGTCATCTGGCGCAAGCGCTGGCTCTTCACCAGACTTGATTTCAGCAATACGCTTATCAGCTAGGTCAATTAGGCCTTGAAGCATGTTCGCTTCGTTGTCCATGCCCTTGTCGATCATGATTTGGATACGGCTCTTAGCAAGTTCAAGCGACGCAATCATTGTCTCGTCATTTGAGATACAGATTGATGCTTTCGCCTTCATTTCTGCAGACCAGTCAGTGAATGTGAATGCTTGGTCAGCCAATAGAGTACCAATTTGAACTTCAATTACACGACCTTGGAACACGTTCTCGCCAGAGAATTGCTTAAGCATTTGCGCTTGAGTCGCGTGAACCACGTCACGGAAGTCCATGTGCTCTTTCATGCTACCTTTAAAAGTAACTTTCACAGACTCAGGGATTGGCATTGCCGCTTCACCCGTTGCAAGTGCTAGTGCTACCGTACCTGAGTCGGCACCGAATGCTACACCTTTAGACATACGCGTGTGCGAATCACCACCGATGATAATGGCACGATCGTCTACTGTAATGTCGTTAAGCACTTTGTGAATAACGTCAGTCATTGCATGGTAAACGCCTTTAGGATCACGTGCAGTGATTACACCAAAGTTGTTCATGAACGACATAAGCTTAGGAATGTTAGCTTGTGCTTTTTTGTCCCATACTGATGCCGTGTGACAACCAGACTGGTAAGCACCATCTACAACAGGAGAAATCGTTGAAGCGGCCATTGACTCAAGCTCTTGGCACGTCATTGGGCCAGTCGTATCCTGAGAACCTACAATGTTTACTTTAACGCGCACGTCAGAACCAGCGTGAAGCGGAGCATCTGAATTTACGCCAACTGCATTACGGTTAAAGATTTTTTCAACCGCTGTTAGGCCTTGGCCTTCGTGAGACACTTCTTTCGACGCTGCATATACGGCTGGCGCTTTTGTACCTAGAGTACGTGCTGCGAAAGACTGTAGCTGCTTACCGAATACAACTGCGTAAGAACCACCGGCTTTCATGAACTCCATTTTTTGAGGAGTAAATGATGCAGATACGTCAGCAAGTTCTTCTGAACCATTGTAAAGCTTCTTCGCCTTAGTATCGATAGTTAGTACAGTACCTGTTGCTACAGAGTACGCTTCTTCAAGTACTGGGTCACCGTTTGCATCGCGAACGATTTCACCATTTTCATCAGTTTTCTTAACCCAGTTCTTAAGGTCAAGACCAATACCACCGGTTACGTCAACAGTAGTAAGGAAGATAGGCGCAATACCGTTAGTACCAGCAACAATTGGCGCTTTGTTTACAAATGGAATGTAAGGGCTTGTTGGCTCACCTGCCCATAGTGCAACGTTGTTAACACCAGACATACGAGATGAACCTACACCCATTGTGCCTTTTTCAGCGATAAGCATCACTTTAGCATTCGGGTGCTTCTTACCAAGTTCAACAATTTCTTGCTGTGCTTCAGGAGAGATCATGCACTGGCCGTGAAGTTCAC
Source organism: Alteromonas sp. AO-Serp (assembly GCF_017849675.1). NCBI lineage: Bacteria > Pseudomonadati > Pseudomonadota > Gammaproteobacteria > Alteromonadales > Alteromonadaceae > Alteromonas > Alteromonas sp. AO-Serp. The sequence continues at coordinate 23,230 of NZ_JAFLMX010000349.1, read as the reverse complement.
GGTCGGCACGTGAGTGCGCTTGGTTACCTGGAGAAAGAAGGTCAGTTGAGATATCACCTTCAGCGGCGATGTAAGTCACAACTTCAATTTTCTCTGGAACATCAGGAAGCTTGGTAAAGAATTCAGCTTTTGCGTAGCTTTCTAGTACGTCTTTAGCAATAGCATTGCCAGCTTTGAATGCATTTTCAAGACGCTCAGTGTCAGCTTCGTATAGATAAACTTGAGTCTTCAATACTTCTGCCGCAGGCTTAGCAACCGCTTCGTCATCAGAAAGTGCTAGGTCTAGTAGTACTTCTACAGACGGACCACCTTTCATGTGTGAAAGTAGTTCAAGCGCAAACTCAGGGGTAATTTCTTCTACTTTTTCTTCGCCAAGTACAATTTCTTTTAGGAATTGTGCTTTAACACCCGCCGCAGGTGTAGTACCTGGAAGCGTGTTATAGATAAAGAATTTTAGAGAGTCTTCGCGATGCTCGTTTGTTGTATCTTTAATTTGAGCAATAATTTCAGACAGCAGATCTGCACTGTCGATTGGCTTAGGGTTAAGACCTAGTTCCGTTTTACGGGTTTCGATCTCTGCCAGATATTCTGAATACAAACTCATATAGTTCTCTCGGTCTTAGTTTTACTTGGGCGTAGTGTTAAGTCGGTCTTAGCTATACGCATATAAAAATGAGGGATATTTTAACCGATTTTTAGCGGTTACGTAATGACTGAAAGTAAACAGTTAGGTATTCACCCGCCTAAACTGTCGTTATGTTAAAGCACTTACATTTTTACTAGAAAAACGCTTTTTAATTAAAAGAAAAATTAAGCCAATTATTTCATACATTTAGAAGCAAACCATCTGAAATCAATGACGATATTTAGCTTGAATGGTTTGACCAATAAAGATAAATAATAGTGTTGCACTTATGACAGACATTCATTTTATTTATGGTGCTACCAGTACAAATTACCATCAATTTTGAAACAAAATTTCATTTATTAATGTTTTCTGTGCCTAATTTCCTCTTGGCGATACTTCGATCACTCTTCCATTTTCACCATCGGTCAAAAGAAGCAGGTTACCTTGATGATCAAGCGCAATATCCCGCAGCCGTTCCCCAGGTCCCTCAAAAATTTTTGTAGAGATATATTCGTTCGATACGGCTCTAACTGCATATAAAGCTTTGGCTTTCAAACTGGTAACAAGTAACGTATTAGCTAGCATCGGGAAACGCCCATGGGAATAGTAGATCATGGAGGATGGCGCTATAGAAGGTGTCCAGTCTACAATGGGGCCAGTCATACCCGGATAGGTCGAAAAAGGCGAAATTCTAGCGCCGGAATAGTCTTTGCCTAGTGTAACAACTGGCCAACCATAATTTGCGCCTTGTTGTAAAAGGTTTACTTCATCACCGCCATCTGGGCCGTGCTCATGCAAAAATAGGTTGCCATCACTCCCCTCTACAAGTCCTTGGGGATTGCGGTGTCCAATACTAAATATAAAGGGGTTATCAGGAAAAGGAGGGTTGGCCAACGGCTTGCCGTCTATTGTGAACCCTAGCACTTTTCCTAGTTGTGAACTGATAACTTGCGCTTGCTCGCGATAATCAAAGCCATCTCCTGTCGTAACCAAAAAGCCCTGTTTTGTGTGTAAAGCACTGCCCTCTAGTTGAAGCAGTTTCCCACCGTAGTGCACAGGCGTGTCTTTGGCTTGTGCCAGTGCTAACACTGGCTGAATGTTAGTAATGCCAGAAGTAAGGGAAAGCTGTCCTTTTACTATGGCAAGACGGTTTGCACTATCGTTCCCCTTGGAATAACTCAGCAACACGGTTCTGTCTTCAGGGAATTGCGAGGGTATAAGAAGATCGAGTACGCCTCCTTGCCCTTTGGTGTACAAGTCATCGAGCATTAAAGAAAACCGCGCACTTTCCCCCTTATTGTCAATAATTACCAGCTCACCATCTCGCGTTACTATCAATATATGGGTGCTTGCCTGAGCCTTATCGATAACCGTCGTTAAGGCCTTGGGAAACGCCAGTGAGGTAGCGATATCTTCTGTCATGACATGCTGGTCAAAATTTTCATAGGCCGTTAGATTTGAGCTACCTGCTTCACGTTGCTCAGTATTAGATGCGTGCTTTTGAGTGAGTTCAGAGGCAGTAGTTACGGCAAAAGCAGGAGCCAAAGCAGCTCCCAATAAAGAAAAAGCCAGTAAACTGATCATCGTACGCCATGACTTCATTGTGATTGTCCTCTTTTACTTAACATACTATGGTATACCCTATTGCCACGCTCAAACCATTTGAGGCCTGTTGAGTTTTGTTCTAATGCACTGTGCGACAAATCTTGGACTACAAAAATGAACAACCTAATACGACGCACTATTTTCCATTTTTTACCATCATGGGCCGTCGGCTTTCTACTAGCAAGTACGTTTCACTCGTGTGCCGTTTTAATCGGACTCATTCGAATTGATGTTGATATGAATCCAAGCGATTGGTTTTTCATGATATGGCAAGATGCACTAGGCCTTTTGCCTACTTACGGCGTGATTATTGCTGTTACCTTATTATTGGCGTTCTTGGCGACACATTTCATCGTTAAACGTCTTAATCAAAATGCTAGTGGCTCTTCCAACCGTACCCGATTTATTCTTTTCACAATAGCGGGAGGCCTGTCGTTCTTATTAATGCTCATTGCCATGCAGCCCATATTGAATGTGACCCTAATTGCAGGCGCTCGCACTACCTTAGGACTTGCCGCACAATGCATGGCAGGCATCTGTGCTGGTGGGCTATATAGTTACTTAAGTAATAGTTCTACAAACAATTGATAACTAAAAATTATAATACTAAATAACCCAACCCTGATGTAAATGAAAAGTTAAGTTTGCTACTGTAAGGCATAAACACCCTACTTACTTTGCCCTACTAGGAACAAGCAACATGATAACTTACCCTGATAACGTGACCTGCTTAGCCGATTATATTGAAAGCGTTTTGCAAAAATTTGCCGACAGGCCAGCGTATACGGCGCTTGGACAAACACTTACATTTGCCGAGATAGACCGTAAGTCATCAGCGTTAGCCCGCTACTTTGTTCACGAAGCTAAATTGTCTCCTGGTACCAAAGTCGCCATACAACTTCCTAATTTAATTCAAAACCCTATTGTTGTTTATGCTGCCTTACGCGCAGGCCTTGTTGTAGTAAATACAAACCCGCTTTATACCGAACGCGAGATGAAGCACCAGTTCACTGATAGTGGCGCGAAAGCTCTGGTTATTCTGGGTGATTTGCTCCCCAAATTTACTAGCATAAAAGATGATACTAGTATCGAAACCGTTATCACCACATCGGCAACAGAGCTTTTAGACCCTAACACTGCACCAAATCTCGATGGTACGGTTTCATTCACACAAGCAGTGGAGCTAGGCAATACACTGCCTGCATTTGAACGCCCTTCTATTGCTCTAGATGAACTTGCCATGTTGCAATACACCGGTGGTACTACTGGGGTATCGAAGGGCGCAGCCTTAAGTAATAAAAACGTTTTAGCTAACTGCATCCAAATGCTCGACCGTATTGGTGAGGGCTTCAAAGATGGTGAAGAAGTATTGGTATGCCCATTACCGCTTTATCATATTTATGCATTTACGGTTGGAATGATGGCGCTCTTTGCCAAAGGTACTCAGATAATTCTTATACCCAATCCACGGGATATCGACGGTTTCATTCAAACACTCAAGCCCCATAAAATTTCAGCATTCATGGGGATCAACACCTTGTTTGTTGGTCTTGGGAGACACCCTGAATTTGCAAAGTTAGACTTTTCTAAATTACACCTCACAATGTCTGGCGGCACCGCACTTACTCAAGCCGCAGTATCTATTTGGCGAGACGTAACCGGGAACACCATCACCGAGGGCTATGGGCTATCAGAAACTGCGCCAGTTGTATCTTTTAACATTCCAGGTAAAGAAGAGATTGGCACGGTGGGGCACGAACTAGAAGGCACTGAAGTTGCGTTACTGGATAGCCATGATAAGCCGGTGGCCGATGGTGAGTCGGGGCAAATTGCAGTTCGCGGACCTCAGGTTATGCTGGGTTATTGGAACCGAGACGACGAAACTGCCAAAGTCATGACCCAAGATGGCTTCTTTAAAACCGGGGACATTGGCATTCGCACCGAATCTGGGGCAATTAAAATTGTAGATCGTTTGAAAGATATGATTATTGTCTCTGGCTTTAATGTCTATCCAAACGAGATTGAAGATGTACTCACAACTCACCCTAGCGTGATGGAAGCCGCAGTTGTGGGTAAACCCGATGAAAAGACCGGTGAGCGAGTGTGTGCATTTATTACTGTTTCAAGCGATGTATCGACACAAGACGTCATTGATTTTTGTAAACAGCACCTCACAAATTACAAGATCCCTAAGTCGATCACGATACTTGACGAGCTACCAAAATCTACCGTCGGAAAAATTCTACGTAGAGAGCTTCGTTCGGCTTAATGACTCCCCCACTTGCGCCGCACATTCAGCGCGGCGCTTAATACGTAGTTTTACGCGTTTTCCATTGAAAAATCAGGTTATTGCTACCAAAGGATAATCTGATTTCATTGGAAATAAGCGCGGTACAGACTATAACTTATCTATACCCCATTCACTTTTGTTGCACATATGCAATTTATGACATTGTCTGTCAAAACTAGCCGTCGTTCTGTCCTGCAATTCAACATTGTTGTAGGAGAGTTCACATGAGCGCGCAGCTTTTACAGCGGCAGGCCATGGATAAACACGGCATTGTTGCGACAATGGACGTAAACGGTAAAATTCTAAGCGCTAATGACAAGTGCAGCCAACTATCTGGTTTTTCAATTGACGAGATAATTGGGGAAAATATCTCCGCATTCGATATTACCAATATGTCCGAGCAGGAAAAATCAGATATTTTTGTTTCGCTATCTCAAGGCCAAACCTGGCAAGGCGAAGTACATAGTCTGACTAAGTTGGGCGAACCTTGGTACGTATTTGCCACTCTGGTTCCCGTCATTAAGTCACCGCCGCGGGTAGACCACCTAATTGCTATTGCCACCGATATATCAGAACAAAAGCGATTAGAGACGAGACTTTCCGAAGGGCGCGCGTTCTATCGAAGTATCACTGATAGTATCGGCGAGGGTGTGTATGCCGTAAACGGTGAAGGTACAACACAGTTTCTCAACCCCGCTGCCTCGCGATTATTAGGGTGGTCGCTTGACGAATTACAAGGCCGACGTTTCCACGACACGGTCCATTATCAAAAAGGAGATGGAACCCTCCTTCCTAGAGAGCAATGTCCAGTTAACCTCACTATCCGAAGCGGTCAGTCTTACACGTCTTATGAAGACTTCTTCACCGATAAACGGGGCCGCCTTTTTCCCATATCTATTGTTGCGGTTCCTCTGCTCGATAAAGAAGGAAAGCCCGATGGACACGTGGGCGTATTCAACGACATAAGCGGCCAAAAAGCCATTGAACAAAAACTCCAAAAGGCGTATGACGAAGCCCAGAGTGCTAACAAGGCAAAAAGCGACTTCCTTGCCACAATGAGCCATGAAATAAGAACACCGATGAACGCCATTATCGGCCTCACTCACCTTGCCCTAGAATCCACCGACAATGAGCAACGTCAGCAATATTTAGAAAAAGTGCAGCGTAGCTCTACAGCATTGTTAGACCTGATGAATAGCATTCTCGATTTTTCTAAAGTGGAAGCAGATAAAATAGAGATAGTTGATGAGCCCTTCACCTTAACAAAAACCATCGATAAACTCGCTCAAGTCTTTCAAGTAAAGGCGCAACAAAAACAGCTTCAGTTGCTTTTCGATATTCGGTGCCATACTAATTTGCAATGCCGTGGCGACAGCGAAAAGATATACCAAGTACTGCTCAACCTTTTAAGTAATGCTATAAAATTTACCGCCAGCGGCCACGTAATACTGACGGTTGAAAAGCGCGAAAATCAATTAGCATTCAGTGTTTCCGATACCGGTATGGGTATCAGTGAGCATGTAAAATCAAAACTTTTCAAAGCCTTTGTTCAGGCTGATGCATCCATTTCCAGAGAGTATGGGGGAACCGGCCTTGGCCTTGCGATATGTAAGCGTCTGGTTGAACTGATGGGTGGTGACTTAACCTTGGAAAGCGAGGTAGACAAGGGAAGCTGTTTTTCCTTTGCATTGCCTGTCTGTTCTGATGAAGACCCTGGTACAGGCCCTCAACTTCCCGTATCGGTTCCCGATAATGTACTGTGCATTCAAACACACCAAAGCGTGAGCCAAGGATGCGAAATACTTGCGGCAACATTAAACAGACATAACATTCACTGCCAAATAATCGACCAGGTTGAAGGGCTATTGCCGAGTAAAGCCTCTCAAACTATCGCATTTCTACCAGATGATGAGCAAAGCTGGAATAGCTTCATTAAACACATGCAGTTTGGTGAATATCAGTCGCTAAACCTTACAACATTAATCAGTCCCCTCAACAAGCAAGACGTACAAAAGCGAATGGGAAGTGCCCTTGTTCAAAATATAAATATCATTGAGCTTCCGTTTACCGACACAGAACTTATTTCAACACTATCTCCAGCTCAACTATCACTCAGTAAGCGGACACTAGAAGGCCTTGAAAGTCGAAAATGGCGAACCAGACGCCTCTTAGACAAACATGTGCTTGTGGTAGATGACGACGCAATTAGTGTAGAGATTAGCCAGCAAATACTTTCTGATCTAGGTATTAATGTTGCTGTTGCTTCATCAGGTGAGCAGGCACTTGCGTTATGCGAAATGAGCAAATTTGACGCTATACTCTTGGATTGCTACTTACCCGGTATATCGGGCTATGAAGTTGCAGAACAACTTACCCAGAAAAAAGATTGGTATACGCCAATTATTGCGCTTAGTGCCGATGAGTCTCGGGAGGCTTCTGAAAGCGCGCTTACCGCCGGTATGTGTCAGCACTTGGTCAAACCCGCAACCGCGGATGAAATCGTTCATACCATCGATATTCACATACATTCAGGTTACATTGAAATAAACCCTCCGGACGAAATGAGCCAGTTTATCTCGTCGCTGCTAACGTTTTATAAAACCTACAGTCAGCGTGGTGTTATGTCTGACTTGCTCGATATTTTTCATACACAGACGAACACGTCGAAACTGTTAACCTCTCTGCTTGAAGATGCTCAGCTTATTGGCGCAACAACGCTTGAGCAAACCCTACTTCCTCTTATAGAAGCACAAGAGAGAAATGAAGCTGTTAATGCAAGACACGTAACAAACTTATCGTTTCAGCTAGATGCAACGCTACGCCTAATTGCTCACACTATCGATAAAAACGACACCGACAATATCCATCAAAGCGGTACTAACCTAGATAAATCCTCCATGCTATCGACCCTACGCAACGTTGAGCAGGCGCTTCAATCTTATGACGCGAAAGCGGTTGAATACATCAACGTATTGGCAGCCAATTACAGCGAGTCGGTCTATGCACATAAGATTAACCGATTGAAACAGCTTGCTACCATTTACGATTTCGAAAGTGCTCAAGCGGTTATTACGCAACTGATAGGCGATATTACCGATGAATAATCAACGTAATGAAGCACATAGGTTTAGCATATTAGTGGTTGATGATGAGCCCGCAAATATCGATATTCTATTAGGCATTTTAGGCCCTTACTATGATGTAAAGGTTGCGCCTTCGGGAACAATAGCACTTAAGATTACCCAGCAGTTTACTCCCGACCTTATATTGTTAGATATAATGATGCCCGGTATGGACGGGTTTGAGGTATGTAAAAAACTCAAAGCTAACGAGGCGCTTAGCCATATACCTGTTATTTTCGTTACAGCCTTAACTCAAGGAGAGGACGAAGAAAAAGGTTTCAAACTTGGTGCAGTAGACTACATAACCAAACCCGTATCACCTAGTATCACCCTCGCTCGCGTTAAAACCCACATTAGTTTAGCCCATCAAATGCGGACGGCTGAAAACCTTGTAGCGGCGCGTACTAAGGAACTAAGTAAAAGCCAACAAAGCGCAATCAGCATGCTAGCTGCCGCTGGTCATTACAATGATACCGACACCGGTCATCATATTTGGCGGATGGCAGCTTACAGCCAATGTCTTGCTCTGGCTCACGGTTGGCCTTTCGAAAAAGCGTGCCTGCTCGCGCAAGCTGCTCCAATGCATGACACAGGCAAAATAGGTATTGCAGACGCAATATTAAAAGCACCTCGGCGATTATCTTTGAGCGAAATGGAGGTTATGCGCTCCCATGCTGAAATAGGGCACAGAATACTGTCTCAATGTGATACCCCGCTCTTTAACCTCGCAGCCGAGATTGCTTTATGTCATCACGAAAAGTGGGATGGCACAGGCTACCCACAAGGATTAAAGGAAGAGGCGATACCTGAAAGTGCACGTATAGTAGCTATTGCCGATGTTTTCGACGCCCTTACAATGAAAAGGCCTTATAAAAAAGCGTGGGCTGACGATGATGCTTTTGATCATCTTAAACGAGGTTCAGGCCAGCACTTTGATCCCGTATTGGTCGACTGCTTTCTTTCAATAAAGGAAGAGGTTTTAGAAACCAAACGCTATTGGAACCAGTTAGAGGCAGAAGGAAAGATGGCCTCGGTGTCTGACTTATTGCCTCAAGTACTTTTCCCTAGCGCATAAAAAAGGGTCGAATATTATTCGACCCTTTTAAATGATGTATTAACGAAAGTACGATACTTAACTTGTACCTAGCTCAGCTGCAATAGCGTCTGCCTGACGCTTTTCGCCCTGCACAAACTGCTTCCATTGCTGTGCCATGGCACGACTTTTCTGATGCTTTTCTGCTTCAGCTAGCTGATTAAGCGCAAGGGCATATTGCTTCTTGTTGTAAAGTGCCATGCCTTTAATCAGGTAAACCAAACCAGGGTTTCTCAAATCGCCCTTTTCAACCGCTCGGTCTGCCGCAGCAATTGCATCGTCGAAACGCTCTTCATTAAGAAGAATTTGCGCTAACTGTGCATCTAACTCACCGTCTTCAGACAGTTCAGCCGCTTGCATCATAACGGGAATGGCTTTGTCTTGCTCTTTAGCAAGTGACCAGCTTTGGCCTAAGAACTTAAGGTTGCGCAAGTTTTTCTCTAGCACGCCGTCGTTCATCGCCTGCTCCATCAACTTAGCACCTTTGTAAGGTACGCGATGATAGTAATAAAGCTGCGCCATGTTAAACACATCAGCGGATGTATTAACGAACCCGCGCTGATAAGCGGTTTCCATAATAGCCAACTGCTTGCGCTCTTCGCCTAGCTCACCGTACATACCCGCTAGCTGGATCCAATACTTAGGCTCGTCAAATAGCTTCACCATTTTAACCAGAACGTCTTTAACCTTTTGAGGCTGCTTGAGTTCATAGAAAATAGCACGCTGAAGAATTAACCACCCTTCATCGGGGATCATGCCTTCTGCTTCGTGGTCGGCAACCGCTTCTGAAATCCACGTTGAGGCTTGCTCGTACTGCTTATTCTGATAGTACGCTTGGGCCTTGATGACTTTGTTTTTCACCGGCACAGGGCCCGCATTAAGACTTTCCCAACGCTCTAAGTAAGTGATGGTATCGTCGTAATTACCCTGCATAAGGTTAAGCTGCGCCAAACTGAAAAGTGTAGTCATTTCGAACTTTTCAGGAATAGGCTGTTGCTCTACTACCTTGGCAAACGACTCCAACGCTTTTGCATAGTCTTCGTTGTTGTAATAAATGAAGCCGAAAAAGTTGTACATCATCGCTTTTTCGTAGGCGTTCATAGAATGAGACTTATCTTCCACTTCTTTCAAAATGGAAATAGCTTCTTCTACATTGCCCGCTTCATCAGCTGCCGTTTGTGCACGGGCTAGCTGCTCGTAGACTTTACCGCGAAGCGTAGGCACGCGACGGGTTTGCTTATCGCTAGCTTTTATCTCTTGTCCATCTTGCTGCTCAGCCTCTTGCGCTGTAGCGTTAGAAGCAATGAACATAGTAGGTACAGATACTGTGGCCGATGCAAATGCAAACGCCAGTGCACTAAGCAATGTATTCGTCTGTTTTCTCATCATGTTCTGTTACCCGTCAATTTGGAACGTAATACGGTTTTGTACACCAGACACTTCCGTTGCTTCGCCATTTACCACTCGAGGCTTATATTTGAACTTCATTGCCGCATCAATAGCCGCTTGTTCAAAAATACCTGAAGGGTTAGCTTCAACAACAATTGGGTCGCGTACTGCGCCTTGTTTAGTTACTGTAAATTCAACAATAACGAAACCTTCAATACCCCGTTGAAGTGCACGTCGTGGATACACTGGCGCAACCTTAACAATAGGAAGATATTCACCGTCACCGGATTCGAGGGCCAACCCGCCTTCTAGCGAGATGTCGTCTCCGACTTCAGCACCAAAGTCCATCGACGTACCTTCTGCATCTGGAGAAGGCGAGTCCATTTGAGGCTGCTCCATTTGCGGTGGCGGCTCTTCAGGCTTAGGTGGCTTCTTCGGCTTACGATCTTTTTTCTCAACCTGTTCATCCTGCTTAACCCTTACGAAGTCAAGCATGCTTCCCTTAGGCGGCTCAGTTAGTGCGCTGCCACCCATCTTGATAAGCGATTGCATCAAGAAGAACAGGCCTAACGTGATCGCAAGGGAAATAACAAATGCGATTAAATATCGTGGCATGATTTATTGCTCTTGGGCTGCAATCGAAACATCGTAAACGCCAGCGGCTCGCGACGCGTCCATAACCTTAATCAGTGTTTCTGTTGTGGCTTTTTTGTCAGCCTGAATTACAACAGAACCCTGTGGGTTTTCTGCGCGAAGACGCTCAATGTTCGCTTGTACTGCGCGAACGTCGATACGGCGCTTGTTAATCCAAATTTCGCCTTTATCTGAAATAGCGATAAGGATATTAGCGCGATCCTTTTTCACAGCAGTTGCTGCTTCTGGACGGTTAACATCGATACCCGCTTCTTTCACAAATGACGCAGTCACAATGAAGAAGATCAACATGATAAATACAACGTCCAGCATGGGCGTCATGTCGATGGCTGCTTCTTCTTCATCGACTAAGTTTTGAAAGTGCTGCTTCATAATAAATACCTTACCTTAACGCTTAGCTAGCATTAACGTTGAATAATCAATGCATCCTCAAGATGCGTGCGTTCTGATTTCACCATACGAGTTAACCAAGTAGCGGCGAATACGCCTGAAAGTGCGCCAACCATGCCCGCCATTGTGGGGATAGTGGCTTTCGATACACCTGACGCCATTGAACGAGCATTACCTGAGCCCGCAATCGCCATTACATCGAACACTTCAATCATACCGGTAACCGTTCCCATCAAGCCTAGCAGCGGACAAAGCGCAACCAGTGACTGGATAATTGGGATGCTGCCGTTTAGGCGCATGGTTAACTGTGAAATTGTTTTCTGACGAACCTGCTCTGCGAACCAAGAAGAGCGATCGGCACGTGCTGTCCACATTGCTATCGCTTCTTTCTTGGCTTGCTTGTGCCAAACCATCAGATACATCGCACGCTCGAGGATCAAAAGCCACATAACGAATATCAGCAGACCGATGACCAGGAGAACCTGGCCACCTGTTTCTGTGAAATCGCGAATTGCTTCTAGAAACTCGATCATGATTAGCCTCGCTCAGCGCGCTCTGCAATTACGCCAGACGCCTGTTCTTGTAGGATGTACACAATGTTCTTAGAACGTGTGTTAAGCATTGCATAAAGCAGTGTCATTGGAATCGCTACAACTAGACCTAGTACTGTTGTTACAAGTGCTGTTGAAATACCACCTGCCATCAGTTTCGGGTCACCCGTACCAAACAAGGTGATAGCCTGGAAGGTGTTGATCATACCGGTTACCGTACCTAGTAGACCCATAAGCGGTGCTACAACAGAGATAATCTTAATGATAGTTAGGTTACGACCTAACTTAGGTACTTCGCCCAAAATCGCTTCTGTAAGGTGAAGTTCAAGTGCTTCAACGTCGGCGTCTGGGTGCTCGTCACGTACTTTAAGTACACGGCCAAGCGGATTGTTTGTGTTTACTTCTTTGCTCTTAAGCTGTTTGTTCACTTTCATGCGAATAAGCGTCAGCGTTACAAGACGCTCAAGGGCAAGTAGAAGACCGAATGCACCAACGATAAGAATGATGTAACCTACAACACCGCCCTGCTCTACACGCTCTTGAAGGTTAGGCGCTTGAACAAGAAGACCTAGGATTGAACCACCCGTTGGGTCGATACCGAACTGCACTAACTCACCGCTTGATGCTTGTAGTTCAGCAGCAGAATCCATGTAACGGTCAGCAGGCTGACGTACAAGTTCAGATACTGTGCCTGTTACACCGTTGTACTCTAGGTATTTACCATCAGCAACAAGTGCAAAAGGACCTACGCGAACAACAGACTTATTCACTTTTTCACCGCCCGCTTCAACAACGTCTGTCTTGAACGTAGTGACTTTGCCGGCTTCAGTCATTTCGCGTTGCATTTCAAACCAAACGCGCTCAATTTCTTCAATTGATGCAAGTTTTGAGCTTGAACCCATGTCTTGTGCCATCTTATCAAGGAAGTCAGCACGGCCAGGGATTTGTGCAGAAACCACTGAGTTATAGAATTTGTTTTTGGTGTCGCCAGCGATTTGCTGAAGCACACCGAATAGCTCTTTAAGTGAACCAAGACGTGTGTCTAGTGCACCGTTTAAGTCAGCCAGTTTGAATTCGTTTTCTTCGAACTGAGTTTCAAGCTGCTCTGATTGTGCAAGCATTTGGTCGCGCTTTTCACGAGTTTCGCGAAGAATGCGATCTTGCTCTGCACGTTGCGCTTGGAAATCACGCTCGCGCTGTTTGTTTTGCTGAGACTGTGCGAACTGACCTTCTTCTAGTTGCTTAAGAAGTGCGTCTAAGTCCATGGCACGGTCGCTTTGTGCGAAAGCACCAACGCTGATGCTAAGGGCTGCTAGACCAACAGCGATACGTTTTACTGTGTTAAACATTCTCATCAACCTCTTAGTCTGTAATTGCCACTGGCAGCATTAGCAAGTCTGGTGCAAGTTGCTTCTTCGCCATGCGCAGACCTTTTGTAATTTGTGTACGGTAGCTGCTATCAAGCTCTTCCCACTGACGAGTTTGCTTGTTCCAAACACCCTGCATGCTTGCATCACGTGTTTGATAAATTAGCGCTGTGCGACCAAGGCGTAGGAATTCAACGTCACGCTCTTGACCGTTAATTGAATGAATACCGCTGTACGCTTCCATAGTGCGGCCGTAGTCCATCTCTACTTGATACGCTTCCATTACGCGGCGGAATTTCTCAGACGCAGCAACGTCGGCGCGGTCCATCATAGCGCGAAGGTCAGCAACGCGATTCGCGCGCTCTTCTGGAAGGAATGGTACGTCTAGCGCAACAAACTGCTCTAGGCCGTCAATCATGCGCATCATTAGTGGTGTGATTTGACGCTCAACAACAGACACTTCATCGATAGCAGCATTTAGGTCTGCCATTTCTTGTTCTTGGTTATTGATTTGCTTACGAAGCTGAGTGTTATAAACCTCAAGGCCTTCGATTTCTTTCATCAATGTTTTGAACTGTTGAAGTTTGCTGTCGATTTGATCGGTAATACCGTTAATCTTTTCTTGCGATTTCGCCGCTGACTCGTTTATTTTCGCTGCCTCATCGACAACGGGTTTTAAGACTTCATCGTCTTGTGCAAGCACGGGTGTCGCTGCTAGCGCACCTGCCACAAGCAAGGCATTGATAAGCTTCATACATTCAAACCTTTAAAGTTAAAAGAAATCGGTTGTATCCGACTATAAATTTCTGCGCGTAGGATAGGAGTTTTCTGTGACAGTTTTATTACGAAACTGTCATAAATCGATGACTATTGTCACAAATAGAAAAGCCCGGCAGGAAAACCGGGCTTTAGATGATTGTTGCTGCTCTCTTTTTGAAGAAGCAGCACTGGCTGTATTTTCTTAGAAGTTATAAGTAATTGAAGCGTTTATACCTGTACCTACGCTTAGCTTACGCAGCGTAAGACCTTCTTGCTCAATTTCTTTCTCGTCGTTGAAAATGTTTTGCACACGTAATTTAATTGTAGTGTTGAAGTCAGGGTAGTAAGTATAAACGGCGTCCAATGAATGGAACGGTTTTTCAATACCATCTTCAAAACCACGTACGCCAGGCGCAATGATACGTTCACCGAATGAGTTATAGACTAGTGACGCTGAATGCTCACCGTTATCAGAATCCCAACCTAACTGAAGGTTAGCAACCCACTCAGAGTGACCTACTAGACGACGCTTGTCGTTAGTAATGGTCGCCGTGATAGTACCGCCGTAAGCTTCACGTGCCTGCTGAGAGAACAGTGATTCTTGATCGCCACTACCAATAGTTACTTCTGAGTCAGAAAGCGTCATGTTTCCTGATACAAAGAAGTTACTGAAGTTATCACCAATAAAGCCAAGGTCGTGCAAGAATTCAAACTCGATACCGTACAGCTCACCTTCCTGTCCGTTAGCCGTTAATAGCTGAGGCACACCTTCACCGCCGTCAAACTGCACCATCTCGATAGGGTTTTCCATATCTTTATAGAAGAGTGCAACAGACAAGTTGTTACCTTGTGACATATACCACTCCCAGCGGAAGTCGATATTCGTCAATTCAGTTTCAACCAATGAAGGAGAACCGCGTACAAGGAATTCTGTTAACGGGTCGATAAAGAAGGTTGAGCTGATATCACGTAAGTCAGGACGGATTAGCGTTTGGCTGATGTTAAAGCGATACTGCATTTCTTCACTTGGGATATAAGTGAAAGCTAATGACGGTAGTACATCAGATTCATTGTAGATGCTGTCAATGATGGCATCAGTGTCGTCAGCAAACTTATCCGAGTGCTCGATAAATGGAATCGATACTTGCTGGAAGTCTTCATAACGAGCACCGCCACTTACGCGGAACTTCTGGTTGAAGAATGCATCAACCATGAAATAGCCTGCGGTAAGTTTAGTTGCCGCTGAGTACTTATCACCTGCACCTGTATTGTCCTGAAACACAGAACGACCCGTTGAGCTGGTGTAGAAGTCGTCGTTATAGATATTTTCTTGTGAGAAAATTTCATTCAAACGGCTACCTTCTTTAAAGTCAGAAGAAATACCAAAGTGACGCACCGCTAAGTCAATATTGTTACCGTCACGGGTTTTGTCGTAGTAATCCATACCGGCTTTAAGTTCAACGTCGTAGCCATCGCCGAAGAACGCGGTAGACACGTTGAAGCCATAGGTATCAGACTCATCATAAAGCACCTGATATTGGCGGTTAAGGTTAGTTCCTGGCGTATCATCAAGACGCTCAAGCTCTAATGCACCCGACTCATCGTAGAACTGCTGGAATGTTACTTCCATGATATCTGGCGCTTCACGAGACGCACGGCTAGTTCCCACGTACCAATCGAAAAACACACCATCTAACAAGTTAAGGAAGTTGTGCGTACCTTTAAGCTGTGAAGAAACCATTTCACGCTCTTCGAAAATGATATCCATGCGGCGGAATTCTTCCACGCCAGGGTTAGATTCACTTTCGTCGAAGTAGTATCCATCGCGAACACGGTCTCGCATGTCGTGAAGGATCATGTTCACAAGTTCTACTTTGTGGTTGCTGTTGTACTCGTAACCCACGTTGAACATACCGCTCCAACGCACGTTTTGCTCTGTAGACACCATGTCGCGATATTTAGTGAAGCGTGGATTTTCCTGACCACCACCGATATCGTTACCTAACATCTCTTCGGCAACTGTCCATTCGTTGCTGTAAGAAACCGTTGCAAGGAAACCAAGTACAGAGTCGTTGTCGAATACGTAATTGTTACCAATGGTCGTACCCAAGCTGAAGTTCGGGTCTACAGACTTTTCGTCTGGGCCGATGTCCCAGTTAAATGAACTTAGGATATCCTGCGTTTCAGCCAGTGTTCTTGTGCGGTCGCCCTCAAAGCCTGCAGAGCCATTTGCAGCAAGACCCGAGCTGATAATGTCAGGCAGTGCACGGGTACCGTCGTCACGACCAGTCCAATCATCGCCGCCACCAGAATAGAAAACACCGGTGTCGCTATTTTGCGTATTCCAACCGCCACCTGCACTTACATTGAATACAAACTCAGATGGGATTGATTTAGTACGAATGTTTACGTTACCGCCACCAAAGTGACCAGGCATATTGGGTGAGTAAGATTTCTGAACGTTCAGGCTTTCGATGATACTTGATGGGAATAAATCAAGCGGTACAACCGAGCGCGTAGGATCCGGACTTGGTACCGTCATGCCATTTAGCTGTGTGCTTGAATAACGCTCACCTAAACCACGAACGTAAATAAATTTACCGTCAACTAGCGTAAGACCTGTTACACGTCGAAGTGCAGCAGCGGCATCGCCGTCACCGGTACGAGAAATTTGTTCTGCGCCAAGAATATCAGCAACGAACGCCTGATTTTGACGCTCTTGTAAAACCGCCGTTGCGGTTCCTTTAAGTCGCGTGCCCGTAGCAACGACTTCTTCAATTACTTCGTCTTCTGACTGCTGTGCTACTGCTGATAACGGTAACGCGCTTGCGCCAAGAATGGACGCGATAGCCAGCGAAAGTCCACCGACTTTAAATGCTGACGTTTGATTGTTTTTCATTGTGTAACTCCTAAGAAACTGTAATCAGGTAGCTGCGCTTACACAAAAGCTAAGGCGTAAAAACGCCTTAGCTTTACTGTGTCTCGCATTCACTTATTAGTCTTGAAGACCAACAGTTACCCAACCCAGTGTCCAGTCAGACTCACCGTCGAATGCACCTTGGAAGTCTGTGCTATCAAAGAAAGCGTCCAAAGTAGAAGCGTCGAAGCCTGAACCTAATAAAACTGAATTGCTTGCAGGTACGAAACCTGTTGAATCAAAGCCAAGTGCTGCAGTTTCAGCAAGAACGCTGTTGCCGTCTTGACCTTCAAACCACGCTTGCGTGCTGTCTGTACCAATTGTGTCTGAACCAAATGCGCTAGCAGATGAACATGCTACTGTTGAGTGCGTCACAGTTAGTGAACCTGCTGCTGCGTTAGCAATTGATTCATCACCATTCACTCGTAGGCAGTTGCTGTAGTTTGCGCCACCGGTAACCACTAGGTTTTTGATTGTACCCGCTGTACCGTTGCGAAGACGTACACCGTTTGTATTGTCTGCACCTAAAATTGTTACGTTAGATACTGTTGGTGTCGTCAATGGTGTCCACGCAGGGTTATCTTCGTTGTTGTCAGCTTCGAACGCATTGTCGCCGCCCGCTGCATCTTGCTTGATAACTACGTACTGCGCCTTACCTGTCCAACCGAATGACCAGTCTAGAGAATCATCACCGATAGCAGTTAATACTAAGTGGCTTACGTTTACTGTACCGCCGAAGAACTCAACGCCATCATCTAGGTTTTGGTGAACTTGGATGAAGTCAACTTCAGTGCCACTACCTACACCCGCAAATGAAATACCGTTTAGCTCATCGCCTGCCGCAAGTGCTTTACCTGCGTGCTTCACGATAACGTAGCGAAGCGTACCTGAGTTATCTTCACTGTCTGCACCACCGTATAGGCCTGCATCACCTTCTGCGGCTACACCACAGTTAGCCAGTTCAGCTTCAGACGTATCACCGTCGTCACCGGTATTACATAGGTTTGTTGGTGCGTTACCTAGAATAACTAGACCGCCCCATTGGCCGATGGCTGTTTCGCCGCCAGTCATATCTTCTGAAGATGTGAAGGTAATTGGCAGTGTTGCAGTACCAGACGCTTCAATCTTAGAGCCACGACGAACAACTAAGAAATCATCACCATCTTCACCGAATACTGTAGTACCGCGCTGAATGTAAAGTGAAGCGCTGTCAGCGTTGTCGTTACCTACCGCTGTACGACCTTTAATTAGCCAGTGAGCATCGTTAGTTAGCGATACATCAGCAGTAAAGACGGTGTCAGTAGTAAGCTGATAAACAGGCTTGTCAGTAATGTCTGGGAAGCTAGCAGACACGTCGGTCGCCAAGCCTTGCTCTAGTGCCGTTGTAACGTCAGCAGGAATGCTATCGTTTACCGCAACAGTCCAACCGTCCATCCAGTTGTTGTCACCGTCAAATGCACCGATATAGTCAGTTGCTGCGAAGAAGTCATTCTCTTCTGACACATCAACGCCCGCACCAAGAAGTGGTGAGCCAGAGCGAGGTGTAAAGCCATCGTTAGAAAGCATTAGTGCATCAGCGGTAAGCACGCTGTTACCTGTTTGACCTTCGAACCATGTTTGAGTAGTACCACCACCGATAGCGTCTGAACCAAAGTTATTGCCTGCTTCACAAGCAACCACTGAATGTTCTACAGAAAGCTCGCCAGATACTGCGTTAGCAATCGACTCGTCGCCGTTAACTCGTAGGCAGTTAGAGTAGCCTTCACCAGCTGTAACAACTAGATTGCGGATGTTACCCGCAGTACCGTTGCGTAGACGAACGCCGTTAGTTGTGTCAGCGCCAACGATAGTCACGTTAGAAATAGTAGGCTTAGTGAGTGGAAGCCACGCTGGGTTGTCTTCGTTATTATCCGCTTCAATAGCGTTGTCGCCACCAGCAGCTGATTGTTGGATATAAACGTTTTGCGCGTTACCTGTCCAACCGAAAGACCAATCTAGCGAGTCATCACCGATATCAGTAAGTACAACGTTACGTACGCTAACTGTACCGCCAAAGAATTCAATACCGTCATCAAGGTTTTGATGAACTTGAATGTACTCAACTTTAGTGCCTGAACCGATACCTGCAAATGAAATACCGTTTAGCTCGTCACCCGCTGCAAGAGCGCGGCCTGCGTGCTTAACTACTACGTAGCGAAGTGAACCTGTGCTATCTGCAGGGTTATTACCGCCGTAAAGACCCGCGTCACCTTCAGCAGCCACACCACATGCAGCAAGTTCAGCGTCAGAGGTATTTGCATCGTCACCGGTATTACAAAGGTTAGTTGGAGCGTTACCTAAAAGTACGATACCGCCCCATTGGCCGATACCCGTCTCGTCACCGATAAGGTCTTGTACAGAGGTAAACGTGATAGGTGCACTTGCTGTACCGTTAGCTTCAATCATTGAGCCTCGACGTACTACCAAGAAGTCATCACCTTGCTCACCAAACACAGTCGTACCTTGTTCGATGTATAGTGTTGCGCTGTCTTCGTTATCGTTACCTACTGCAGTACGGCCTTTAATTAGCCAGTAAGCATCGTTAGTAAGTGTAACGTCAGATGTGAATGTGGTGTCAGCAGCAATTTCGTAAACCGGCTTGTCTAGGTCGAAGTCAGCCGATACGTCTGTTGCTAGACCCTGTGCAAATGCGTTTTGAACGTCAGTTGGGAAACCGCCGTTTACGCCTACCGTCCAACCTACAGTCCAGTCTGTGCCGTTAGGATTGAATGCACCAATATATTGACCGCCGCCAAGTGCTACAGGAGAAGAGGCCGTTGGGAAGTAACCGTTGTCTTCAAGCATTAATGCAGACGCAGCTAAAACGCTGTTGCCATCTTGGCCTTCAAACCATGCTTGAGTAGTGCCACCGTTAATGGTGTCAGAACCAAAGTTGTTCGCAGGTGTTTCACACGCAACAATTGAATCAGTGATAGAAAGCTCGCCCGACTCAGCGTTAGCAATTGCTTCATCACCGTTTACACGTAGGCAGTTGTTTGCAAGTGCAGAACCCGTTACTAGAACGTTTGAAAGCACGCCCGCTGTACCGTTACGTAGACGTACACCATTGGTGTTGTCTGCACTAACAATAGTCACGTTTGAAATAGTTGGCTTAGTTAGCGGCAACCAAGACGGATTATCTTCGTTGTTATCCGCTTCGATTGCGTTGTCGCCACCGTCAGCTGACTGTTGGATATAAACGTTAGTTGCGCTACCAGTCCAGCCAAATGACCAATCCAGCGAATCGTCACCGATATCAGTAAGTACAACATTACTTACGTTAACTGTACCACCGAAGAATTCAATACCGTCATCTAGGTTTTGGTGAACCTGAATATAGTTAACTGTGGTGCCTGAACCGATACCAGCGAATGAAATACCGTTTAGCTCGTCGCCTGATGCCAGAGCTTTACCCGCATGCTTAACTACAACGTACTCTAGCGTACCTGAGTTATCTTCTGGGTTATTACCACCGTAAAGACCTGCATCACCTTCTGCAGAAACACCACAGTTTGCAAGTTCTTCGTCAGACGTATCTGCATCGTCACCCGTATTACAAAGGTTAGTCGGTGCGTTACCAAGTAGAACTACACCGCCCCACTGACCGATTGAAGTTTCTTCACCAGTAACGTCCTGTACCGATGTCATCACGATAGGCGCTGAAGACGTACCAGATGCGTCAATTTGAGATCCACGACGAACAACTAAGAAGTCATCGCCGTCTTCGCCGATTACTGTAGTACCTTCTTGAATAGTTAGTACCGCTGCATCAGCGTTGTCGTTACCAACCGCCGTACGACCTTTGATGATCCAGTGAGCATCGTTCGTTAAGGTCATATCTTGAGTGATAGTTAAATCGGTATCTAAACGATAAACAGGCTTATCTGTAATCGTTCCTGAGAATTCGCTTGATACGTCTGTGGCAAAGCCTAGAGAGAACGGCGTATCTACATCAGGGGTAGTCGGTGTTGTTGGTGTTGTAGGTGTAGTTGGTGTTGTTGGAGTTGTTACTACTTCATCACCTTCATTAATATTGATGTCACCGCCACAGCCTGCAAGGACAAGCGCAGTCGTGATAGCACTTACCTTAAATATGTTACGAATTTCCATTAAATTCTCCAGATTTTTGTAATACGGATTCTAAGGTTTGCTAGAGAGTAAAGGAGATCGGTGACATTTTTGTTACAAAGTAAAAAACTTATCGAATTTATTTGAACTTTTTCAGCTTTGAACTAAAGCCTGCGTAAAGCTATTACTTTTCAATTAGATAAAACAAGATTGATTAAAAATAAAACTAAAAGCTTGGCTTGAGGTGTTTAGTTTTTCGTTCTAAACCATTTGGTTATGACAGTTTTGTGACCACGAGTGACAGGTTCTGCGAAATGAATACTGTTAAGGTTGGGGTCGCCAGAGGGCAGCAAATTATTCCAAAAGAGTGCCATTCCCTTTTTCGGTTTTACTGCAATATCTAGCTTGGTGAAGCGGGTGTGACCGCCGTCACATTCATCATTCAAGTAAATCATGCATGTCCACGTTCGCTGACCACGCGATAGACAATGCGCTTTGTACTGCGGGCTTCCTGGAGGAAAGAAGTCGTAGTGAGGTTTGTAATATTCCCCAACATTGTAGTGCTGGGCCTGAATAACTTCTCCTTCTCCCACGCCCAAACTAAGGGTTGAAACAATGCGACTATCAACGTCTTTGACTAGCTTATTACCGAGAAAGGCTAATTCACATGTTGAAGAGGTTCTAATGTCATCAGCGCTAGCGGCTCCCGCCAATTTAGAGGGCGCGAGTTTATCTTTGGTCAGCGCAACAATGTCGTCACACTCTTGGCTGCTCAAGAAGTTATCGTACGAGAAGAGCTGAATGTCACTGGGCTCGGCAAGTGGCTTAGCCTTTTCCACGCGGGCGATAGCACTTTTTGCTAGCTTCTCGTAGAAACTTGGAGAGGGTGAAAACTGATAATTAGTGGGCAAATTGGCGCCGAGCACTTTTTTAATAGTGTCGGGAGAAAAACCGTTTTCCGCTAGGGTTGTCACGATAGTTGGCACAGCTGTCCCTGATAGCAGGCATTTGACAACCCATTGTTTCCACGCTGGCGGCATATACGACACAGTTTTATCCTTTGCTTTTAACGGCGAGTGATGCGGCTTCTACTTTCGCTTTTCTATTCCAATAATCGACGCTGGCGTACCAGTACGTCTTCACGAATGGGGAAATATCCGTCTCTTAACACCTGCTGCTGCCCTTCCTGTGACAAGATATAGCGCAAAAACTCCCTTTCCAGAGTAGGTAAAGGCTCACCAGGCTTTTTATTTATCACTAAATAAAGAAAACGGGCAAACGGATACGTTTCGTTGCGCACTGTATCGATAGAAAGAGGGATTAAGCTATCTAGCGACTCACCTAAAGGCAGAGCGCGAACTCCTGCGGTTTTATAGCCGTAAGCGGCATAGCCAATCGCGCCTGTACCGCTGGCCACGGACAATACTACAGATGCAGAGCCAGGTTGTTCGTTTACCGTATTCTTAAAGTCACCATCGCACAGCGCCATCACTTTAAACAAGCCGTAAGTACCCGATACTGAATTTCGACCGTATAGCCTGATAGGAGAACGATAGCCTATATCGTCAACGCCGAGCTGAGACCAATTGGTAATGGCTGTATTGCTGCCACAAAACTGGGTTTCAGAAAACACCGCGTCAACTTGCTCAAGGGTCATACCCGGCAGCGGATTGCGTCTATCCACAAAAATGGCGATGGCATCCATTGCCACTTTTAATACCGTAGGCGGGTAACCGTGGGTTCGCGTAAAATCCCGTATTTCACTGGGTTTTAGTTCTCGGCTCATAGGGCCTATGGTGGCAGTACCTTCAATAAGTGCCGGCGGAGCGGTAGATGAACCGGACGCCTGTATTTGAAAGCCGACCTGAGGATAAAGGGTTTTAAATTCCTGTGACCAAAAGGTCATTAAGTTTGCCAGCGTGTCTGAGCCAACAGAGGATATTTTTCCTGCCACCCCAGGCTTACGTTCATAGGCAGGTACTTGATAGCTACCAGAAGCAGATGACGAGCTTTGAGTATTTTGAGAATCAGCCAGAGTTCCAAATGGTAACAATAAGCCTATTACTAAAAGTAACGTTGAAAGGCGATAGCGTTGCCCTTTCATCTTGTTATACTTTTTGCTCACCAACACTTCTCGCCTCTTAGGGTTACAGTTGCTCTGCAATCAACTCGTTATCCAGTACAAACGAGAAATTGCTGCCCTCACCCAATGTACTGGTTATATCTAAACGAGAATTATGATGACTTAGTACAAGTTTTACAATCGAAAGGCCTAAGCAAGAGCCACCTGTTTTGCGAGAGCGCGATTTAACCACGCGATAAAACCCCACTGTAAGGCGCTTTAGATGTTTAGCAACA
>NZ_JAFLMX010000331.1:0-13465 GCF_017849675.1 Alteromonas sp. AO-Serp | reverse complement strand
ATCACGTCTTCTGTACTCAGTGCGTCTGCTTTCTCTTTGTTTACGTGTAATACCAGATGCGTATGATTACTCATTACCGCGTAAGCACATACATCAATGGCAAAAACCTCACTTAAAATATGAATACGGTCTTCTACCCATTGGCGACGATGCTCAAAGCTTCTACCGTTTTCCTCGCCACATAAGAAAGCACGACGAACACAGCGGGAAACACAATGGTAATAGGGCGTATCCGATAAACTAATTTGAGACTTTCGGGCTTTAGGCATTGCGACTGTCCGACTCTGATTAACTCGATTAGCAGTTTGGATGGATATTTAGATTAAAGAAAGTGTACGAAGGGACAGTTTGGATTTTTCTAGTTATGCCTGTCTTGTTTATTCATTGTTTATTTTCATGACCCTTACGTTTGTGTTCAATACGTTTACAAAAGTTTATGAATGAGGAATTTCCCGCATCTAGATATAACGTATTGTGTGATAGTTCTCTTCATTCTTTTGTTGCTTAAAGTCTTGTACCATATATATTTATTCTCTTTTATAAGCATACTTGTAAAAGCCTTGTTCGTATTTAGTTATCAATAAAGAATGATAAAAATCTAATAAGTGGAAAATATTTATGGATTGGGGGCTAATGGGACCAGAAAAGGTCGTTTCTCAAAGGAGAACGCGAACATTGCGTTTAAGTTCAATTGTTCGTAACTTTAATGACTTAGCAGTACCAGGATTAGGAGGTGTTAAGTACGCAAAATCTGTTTTCTTAGCCTGTTTAGGTGTTGATGTTGCCAATAAAGTAAGAGATTCTGGTAAAAAAGTTACAAATATTGAAGTAACAAATGCTATTGAAGCACTTGCTTGTTACTTAGCTTATAGCGCAACTAATTGGGAGGCAAACGATCGGTTACGCGGTAGAACAAAACTAAGTAACCAACCATTTTTAACCTATAAAATATTCAGCGGTAGCAACTTTTATGTCACTCAGCCAATGCGTATGCGCACGGTACAGGCGTTACCTAGCTTAGGGTTTGTAGACTCAAAAGGTGAGAGGTTCAATAGTTTTAGTTTAAATCAGCAAGGTAACGACTTTGTTGTTGCAGCTTGTGCAGATATCAAATGTAATAGATTAAGTATTTCTGAGTTTTTAGCTCGATGGGTAAAAAATGAAATAAAACTGCCTTCTTCCAACACCAACAGCTACAAAGAATTGCGCTTTGTATTGTCACCTCTGGATCGTTTAGAGCAGCATGCTTTACATGTTTTCATTCAAGCTCTATTGTCAGGTGACAATGAAAGTGTACGTCGAAGAAAAGGCGTACTTGATTGGGTAAAGTCTAAAAACCTTCACCGTTACGTAAATTGGTCAAAACCTCCGTTCATTGAACAAGCGCATTTCGATGATTTAAAAAGTGGCGCTTTCTTTTTTTCTTTAAGAAATAAGTCTTTAGATTTGCTTAATGTAATTGAGGCAGAAATAACGTCGCTTAACCCGCCAAGACTCGAACTCACACAAGCATTATCGCACAGCATACATGATGCAGTGCGTATGCTAAAAGAAGCGGCAAACGCTTTCCTAAATCTAAAACATGACCCTAGTGCATCAAAAGAAGCGACTTACTTTGCTAAACAATGCTTGCAAAAAAACGATACAGACATAATTAAATTTTTATTAGAGCGAGATGAAGTTGTTCTTCGGTGTAGAGGTGCGCAAATTTTACCTGCTGCGGCATTTGGCAAACCAGAGCCTGTCAATAATGACGATATCGAGGATGATTCATTATTTCCGAAAGGTATTTCTTTTCGCGTTTTGAATATGTACGTTCTAAATCAAGATTTTGAAAATAAATTAGAAAAGTGACTTGGTCTAGAAGGACATAGAGATGAGTAGAAAATTAGCCCCATCTTTAGCAAGCTACTTTATCCCTCCTAGAGGATTTAAAGGGGAATTCGGCTTAGTGGCCGGTTATTCAGCTGATGCCGAGTTTTTTAATGATGCGTTAGAAAAATTCACTTTGAATATGAAAGGGCAGAGGTCCTATCAAGGGGGGATAAGCCTTACATTAATGCTTGATCCTAATCATGTCCAAATATCGCCTATTGCATGCCCAGGCTTGTTGCACCTTGCATTTAAACACGACACAACTAAACAGTTTAAATTACTACATAGCAAAGTCGCTTTACTTACTTTTAAAGCCATTGAGAGTGAAGAACAATTTATACGTTTAATTGTTTCAACAGGTAATTGGACGAGGCAAACACTTGAAGACAGCCTCGATCTTGTGTGGTCGATTGATGTGGTGCCTGGTAATAAGGATGAGCAAGGTAAAGCTGACATTCTCGCTGCTTATCATTATTTTAATGACATTCTTAGACATTTTGATACGGCTATTTTGACTGACAGCGGAGCCAGTAAACTGAAATCTTATACACATACTCAATATGCAAGGTTCCATAAGCTATTTGACGAAGTAGTTGTAGAAGATAGTATAAAGCCTCGTTTTTTCGACAACCGTTCAGCATCGCTTTTAGACCAGTTACCTGCTTTGGTAAAACACCACTGTAGTGAAAAGAAGCGAAACTATTTGTCTTTAGGATCTGGCTTTTACGAGGGCGGCTCTAGTGATGCTGTTCCAAGTGTCATTAACTCCCTTCATCTGCGTTTAATTGATGAAAGCTTGCTCTCAAAAAATGCTGACAAAAATATTATTGTCAATCAGCATGGGTGTCAGTCTATTGCCAGTAGCTTAAACAGTTTAAAAGATAATAATTGGCAAGTATTAAAAGCATATGACCCTTTATATCAGGGTGGGAAAATGCAGCGAAGCTTGCATGCAAAGTTTATTTTTTCTGCCAAGTCATCCGAAACCACAGATGAATGCAAAAGTGCATGGGTGTATTTAGGGTCGGGTAATTTAACTGGCCCAGGCTTTACAAAAAAGGCGTCAAAATTCGGTGGTAACATAGAAGCGGGAGTAGTATTTGAAGCTAAAGGTATTACTTGGGTTGGGGAAGAAAACCCAGAAACGGCTTTAAGTTTAAAATTACCCCTTTGCTTTGATAGTGATTATGCGTTAACCGACACATCACAACTAAGTGGAGGTAGTGAAATGCCTGAGCATGAGGCAGAGCATATATCTCTACCAATCTCCTACTTTGTACTCGAAGAGTTAGAACACGATAAATACGCTTTAGTACCCAATACCCCATTTACTGATGCTTTTACAGTTGTCAACGCTGGTGCAGATAAGCTAACAATCAAATCAGAAGCATGTTTACTATGGTTTGGAAAGCCGCCTAGGCAACTCACGGTTTCATGGTGCAATAATAGCACTGTTCATACTGAGGACATTCCTGTTATTGATCAATATGGCCGGGTTGCCGCGACTGAACTCCCCGAATTAGCCCTTGATGATGCTTGGTATATGTTTAGTGCTTTTCCACTTCTACCAAGCTTTGAAACTGAGGGATACGAGGGCGACGAAGGCGATGGGGCATCTGATGATGGACAAGTTAAGGGCGCTGAAATGGATGTTGAAGTCGATAAGCGCTACTCAATTAACACAATGATGGTTTTGATTGAGCTTATCGCAGAAAAGCAAACTGAAGTATCAGAAAAAGACTGGATACAATGGTGTACTCGTTTAGAGCAAACATTTTCTCAATTAAAGAGCAGTTCAGCTTTTACTTTCTTCAAAAACATAGCAATCAATCCAATCTCACCATTATGGCAGCCTCCCTTTAGGCCAGACTTTGCTGAATCAAACGCAACTGAATTAGGTGCTTATTATGAAGAAGTGCTGAAACGACTCGAACTAAAATTAGGGTTGGCAGCATTAGCAAAATTAGGAGAGTAGTGATGAAATTCAAAGGTTGGGAGCAAGTAGCAAACATCATTTCTGACTCTTTAAGTACAAATGAAAGGTTAAATTCTGGGCAAAAGTACAGTGTTCGCAATCTAATTAAAACATTGCCAACCTCAGGTGCAATCATTGCGGATGAAGTCGGTATGGGTAAAACCCGTATTGCCGTTGAGCTTATTCATGCTGTAAAACAATCTGGTGGACGAGTATTGGTCGTTGTTCCGACAACCTTGGGGTTTCAATGGCAAAGCGAGCTAGAAGAGAGAGATAAAGACCTTAAGCCAAAATCAGTAATACGAAGTCTTTGGGGGTTTCTAGATGCTTATAGCGATGAGGATACCGCTGAGCCGTGGGCAGATGAGCCCGTAATTCTGCTTTCACATAACTTTGCAAATTGGCGCCTAGGAATCGGTTCTAAAGCAGAACGTTGGGCTTTATTGCCTGAGGTCTATGGTCAATACCATAAACTTCATAATGGAAGTGTACCAAGAGGTTATCATAAGCGCACAGACTTAGTGTCTTGGGAGGCCGAGATATGTGCCAAAAATATAGTTAATCATGCAAGAAAACTACCCAAAAAGCATATTATTAACAAAACCCTAAGTGACATAGTAATAAGCTTCAATTGGGGAATGAGTGGTTTTGAGGGAGATGTTTTCTATGCGGGTAGTGAATACAGAAATTTACTCGAAAAAACAGTAGGGTTAGGCTTGGGCGCTTTTGATTTAGTCGTCATAGATGAAGCGCATAAAAGCAGAGGTGAAACCAGCAGCCTTAATACGATATTAAATAATATCGTATTAAAAGCCGAGGAAGCCCGCAACCTTGCTATGACAGCAACCCCTGTCGAATTGGGTGTTGGTCAATGGGATGACATGCTCAGCAGAATTGAGCTACCAAAAGAAAAACGTGATGAGATTCTAGAGGTCGTCAAAAATTATGCTCAGGTTGTTTCAAAGTTCAAGAAAACTTGGCGTTCAGACCCAATAATCAGACGACAATTCAAAGACATCTCAATTCAGTTTCAGAAGGCACTAGCGCCTTACTTATTTAGAAGAGACAAACGTCAAGATGAAACTATCAAAGCGTTTCATAGAGCTTCTGGTTTACCTATAAACGCTTATCGTCGGCATATACCAGTAAATATAGAAGTATCTGAGCTTACAAGCGAGTGGAAAAAAATTGTCTGCGCCGTTGAAGGACTTTCCGCAGCATCGAGTATGCAGACAGATTCAACATCCAAAAGAGCAAGACTTACTTTAGCGAATGGTCACGGCATTGCGGGAATAATTGATAAAGCCATTAATGCTTCAGAAGATGACGATGCGTTCGAAACAGAAGACGTTAATTTACCCAGTAAAAAAGAACAAAGAGCTCAGTGGTGGCATTCAATCATTGCCAACTCGTTTCAATCAGGAGAGGAGTCACTTTATAGCCATCCAGCTATTTTAAAAGTAATTGATGGGATAGAAAGTGATTTATCGAAGGGCCAAAAAGCGCTTGTATTTGGCAAGATGACAAAACCAATGCGGGCTTTAGTTAACCTGCTAAATGCTAGAGAAATGCTTAGGTCTCTTCAGAAAAAGCGTTATTGGCCTCAAAGTAAAATCCAGGAAACCACAGATAATAGTGCAGAATCTGAGGAATTGGCAGTTAAAGCAGCGCTTTATCAACTAAATATTGAGTGGAGTATTAATGAGGTAAACGATAGGCTGGCTGGGCAATATAAAGTACACACTAACAAACTGGATAAGGCCAAAAATACGCTAATTAAAAATATTGAATCAGTTAAAGCTAAAGTTTTTGATTCAAGAACCTTAGCTTTATTTGAAGCATTTAAAGTCTCATTAAAATCAAAAGAGTCAGAAAAACAAACCAACTTAACTGACTTTGCAAATGCAATATTTGAATTAATAGATAAAGAAGGTTTTGAGTTTTCGTCATTTGAAATTGCTCAAGGCTTTAGAGATTTAATGAATGTGCTGACAGCCAAAAACGAAGGCGACCAGAATGGTGATGGCGAGTTGGATATGGATGAAGCCAAAGGGCTGTGGCCAATCATATCCAAGCGCGTTTCAGCTGAATTTACTCATATTAGAGGAGGCTTGGCGCGCCTGATGTACGGCGGTACAGAAGCGCATAGTAGGAGAGTTATGCAGTTAGGTTTTAATCGTCAAAATAGCTTTCCCAAAGTGATAGTTGCCCAATCGGCAGTGGGCCGTGAAGGACTAAACTTACATCAAGCATGCAGAGTCGTGTACTTACTTCATCCTGAGTGGAACCCAGGCGTGGTCGAGCAGCAAATAGGGCGTGTTGACCGCCTTGGCTCAAGGTGGCAAAAAGAATTCGAAGCTTTTCAAAAACAAGGTGGTGTTCTGCCATTCATCGAAGTTAAACCTGTGATTTTTAAAGGCACTTACGATGAATATAATTGGCAAGTACTTGATACAAGATGGGATGAGCTTCGTTCCCAACTACATGGCGTGATCTTACAAGCATCTGAAAGAACGCGTGGTGATGAAGATATATATGACGAGCTTTGCAGAGCTGCACCTGACTTTAGACCAAAATAAGATTTGTATGATGGATTAGTAAATTTGAAAAGTTAAAACTTGCCTACATTAAGTGCATAAAGGAGTTACTATTGCAACTAATACTGGTTTTATCGCTTGGAGCTACATTGATGCTACTGGTTTTTACAAGCATCTTGGACTTCTGTAGTCATCAAACTGCTCATTAGTTGAATTAGTCTCGACTTAACAAGACAGGCATCTTTGTGCTTTTTTATTAAGCATTTAAAAGAAGAGTTTAAATGAATGGTATTTATCGAATTCTGATTGCTCTGGCTCTTCTAGTCGCAGCTATAACATCTTACAGTATGGGAGTTCAGTCAGGTGTATTCCTGTTCATTATTTTGGGGCTCGTTGTAGAAGGGGCATTTTGGTTCAGCTTGTTTTCAATTAAAAGACGAAAAGAGGCCTAACGATACGTACCAGCACTTGAATAGCCATAATTGCTGAGCGTTGGGTTTTCAGCATACAAAAGGAAGATAGATGAAGCTTAAGATGTTTCAGGTTGATGCTTTTGCAAACCATGTTTTTGAAGGTAATCCGGCTGCCGTATGCCCATTAGAAGCTTGGCTTGATGATAGTTTGTTGCAGGCCATTGCTGAAGAAAATAACCTCTCTGAAACCGCATTTTTCGTTCCGATGGGGAACGCCTATGAATTGAGGTGGTTTACACCAGCAGATGAAGTTGATCTTTGTGGGCATGCGACACTTGCTGCGGCTCATGTACTCTACACTCATCTAAACTACGCCAAGCAGGAAGTAGTTTTCCATACCCGCAGTGGGCCGCTTACTGTCACGCGAAGTGGCACGGGTTTTAGTATGGATTTTCCGGCTGCATCGCTTATCAACACTGAAGCACCTTCAGCGCTAGTTAATGCGCTTGGCAAAGCCCCGAAGGAAGTACTATCCGGGTTCGACTATCTCGTTGTTTTTGATTCTGAAGAAGAAATAAAATCACTAAAACCGGATTTTGAAAAACTCAAAGAGCTTGGGCTACGGGGTGTGGTTGTAACTGCCCCGGGACAAGAGGTCGATTTTGTTAGCCGCTGTTTCTTTCCTAAGCTTAGAGTGAACGAAGATCCGGTCACAGGGTCTGCCCATTGTGAACTTGCGCCATACTGGGCTAGCCGTCTCGGTCGCAATAAGCTTAGTGCTCGACAGCTGTCTAAGCGGTCGGGCAGCGTAGAATGTGAAGTCAAAGGTAATAGAGTATTCCTATCAGGGAGCAACGTGGACTACATGACCGCAGAGATTAATATCCCGCAAAACTAACTAAAGAACAGGCACTTTATATTACACTCTGAGAGAATAAGGGGTTCGCACCTTTAAAGAGAATCATCGACTAAACGAGACAGGCATCTTTGTCTAAAAGGGTCTACATTATGGGTCTGTCTAACTAGTTATTTTTACGTCGGTATCCGCTATATATGGAAGCCCACTGTAGTGGATAAAACCAAGTTGGAATCAAGGAATGATGAAGAGATTACTGATAGTTATAACTGCTCTTATTGTTATAGGCTGTAATGAAAATCAGCCGAAAAACCACTCCCCAGAAATTGCATTAGCAAAGATAATCGGCAATGGCAATCAAACCGTTGTAAATGACGTTCAACTTTACCTTTCTGATAAGAAAGCATACAAACTAAAACACAAAGACGGACTAGAAGAAAGCGGATTTGATGGAGCCTTTGAAAATTCATTTGACCTTACATTTGTAATTATAGAAGGTCTAAAAAGCATCAACCGTGTAGTGATTGTAGATTGGAGAGAGGATGCGCAACATGTCTTCGATTTATTAAACGATTTATCTAAAAATGCACTTGCTACTTGCAGCATATCGAGCCAGCTGGCGGACGATATGATGCAAACTCAGTTCAATATATCTTACTACTTAGAGTCTAGTGAATCTGGCTTTTTATTCTCAACCTGTGCAAAAAGCATGGGGTTAGAAATTATTGGCATTGACGATGGATCAGACACGTTCGTCTTGTCTTTAATACCAAGTGGCAACGCGGCAAAACTCAAAACATATTCGCAGCAACTAAAATTGATTATAAAGACATACGATAACCGTGTGACTAGTTAGTTGGAGCGAAGAAGAACGTGCTGCGATAGCTTTTTTGTACTGCTTAAATTTTTCTATTTTTTTTCGAGGCAAAAATGACCAAAAATGAAATACCTATTATTGCTAAACAAGCGCTGTCTGAATATCTAGAGGAACCAGGAAGCGTTCTCTATAGTAGTCATGAAACACTAAAGCCTAGTGATATTTACTTGCTCGGCTTCAATCCAGGTGGCGCAAACGGAAAGCCAGTTGAACAAAGTATTAGTTCAATGCTTACAAATACCACTAACGCCTACTTGGATGAGAGTTGGGAGAATCATAAAGGTGTGTGGGCAAGTGGCGAAGCCCCTCTTCAAAAAAGAGTTCAATGGATATTTGAAAGCCTTGGGATCAACACCAGAGATGTGTGTGCGAGTAATTTAATATTCTTACAGAGCCGCGAAGCTACAGATATTAACTTTTCATTAGCTGAAATATGTTGGCCAGTACATGAGGCAATTTTAAGCGTTGTTAAGCCAAAGCTTATAATAACTTTCGGAAACTCTGATGTTTCACCCTACGGCTACTTGCATTCTATGTTCGGCGGCAAAGAAGATTATTTACCGTCAGGACACGGAAACTGGGCGGTTAAGGGATTTAGTTGCAAGATCAATGAACGCCCTATTTACGTTGCAGGCCTACCTCATTTAAGTCGCTACTCTCCTGTAGGTAAAACTGAAGTTATCAAGTGGCTGTTAAGTAAGATACAACGAGTCAATTAACATCGCAGCTTTGATGCAGCCGCAAAAGGCTGTATCAAAGCTGTTACCTGTTATTCACTCAAAGGAATGCAAAGCATGCTCTACAAAATAGAAGAACAAGCAGAAGTATTTGAAAAGTTGGAACCCGTAGAGTTCAAAGACTTTTCTAGCTTTGGAAAATTAGAGAAAGATCTAGAAAACTTAATTGCGAACAGTATTTTAGACGTCTTATTTGAAGACGCTAGATTGATGCCGGTGTTTCAAGAACGCCAATGGCAGGCAGAAGCTGACATATATGCACTGAATGAAAGTGGCGAATTAGTTATATTCGAGCTAAAGCGTGCATCTGCCGGGAAAGATGCTGTTCATCAAGCGCTGAGATATGCGCAAGATGCTGGTCAATGGAGCTATCAAAAATTAGAAAATAAGTTCAAAGAATATAGCAAAGGCGACATGTCGCTAGTTGAAGCACACAGAGAGGCTTTTAGTCTTGAGCACCAATTAGAGCCTAAAGAAATTAATAATAAACAGCACTTATTAGTTATCGGCAGTGCAGCGGATGACTCATTAATATCTTCCGTCGATTACTGGAAGAAAAGTGGTATATCCATCGATTTCTTGCCCTATAGAATTTATGAACTTGCTGGCGAAAAGTACTTTGAGTTCTTTGCGCTTCCCTATGATAAGCACAAAAACCCAAGTGATGTAAAAGGTGTATTATTTGATACAAATCGCAGTTGGAATGAGGACTCTATTTGGTCGATGATGGATAATAGTCGTCTGGAGGCGTATGGAGACGCCAAAAGGTTTGTTCACCATGTTCATATAGGCGACATTGTTTTCTTTTCCCACAAATGGTGTGGCTTGATAGCTGCTGCAAAAGTGAAAGGTGAGGTTAAAGCGCCAGACAGTGAAACACTGTATCGAGACGTAGAGTTTTTAACTCCCATCCCAAACCGAAACGATAACACGTTATTGGCTATGCCTTTTTCAGAAGTGAGTTCTAAAACAGGTAAAAGTTTCTTTTGGGCCAGAACGATAAAAGTACCTTACTTAACGAAAAGCGAAGCACTTGAGTTAGTCGATGAGCTTAATAATTATTTACATCGCACTTAACAAGTTAACGCGGTTGGGGTTCTTCACAGTCAAAGCTTTAAGCGCTAGTGCACTTTTAATGGCCTTTTGGTAGTTTCTGGCTACGTTGCCGTGGACTGTTACAGGTCGTTTAAAACGCATTGTTAGTTCAGCATTTTATTAGTTGATTTAAGGAGGGTGGTTTTGGCAAAAATTTTAATATTTGGAAACTCTGGTTCTGGAAAATCTACGCTGGCACAGCACTTATGCAAAACACAAGATTTGGCTCATTTAGATCTAGATACATTAGCGTGGAAACCTACTAGCCCTCCTGAGAGAAAGCCTATTGATGACTCTGAAGAAGAGATAAAGGCTTTTATTTCTTCTAACGACAAATGGGTAATTGAAGGCTGTTATACAGACTTACTAAAAATTGTAGAGCAGCAGTCTACTGAAATTATATTTATGAACTTACCCACTGAATCCTGCATTTCAAACGCAAAGGCGAGACCTTGGGAGCCCCATAAATACAAAACAAAGCAAGCCCAAGATGACAACTTAGCAATGCTTATTGATTGGATTGGGCAATATTCAGAAAGAAACGATACATTTTCTTATGCGGCACATAAGCAGTTTTATGATAGCTACCATGGTCATAAAAAGATGATTACGCAAAATGTCCCAACCGAGACAAGTTAGGCAAATTCGTTAATATATGAAATAAGTGAAACGGAGTTTCTAGTGAAAAAAAATATACTTCTTGCATTATCACTTCTAGTGTCAGCTACGGTATCGGCTGAAGATATTAAAATAGATCTTGAGCAGCTTGCCCAACAGTACTTCGACACAATGGTTGCAACTCAGGCCCCTGGCGCGACAAAAGTTGAGCTTGAAAATCACTTAAATTTGCTCGCGGATGATGTTGGTCATTCACATTTGCCATGGGTGATAGACGATACGCGATTACCTGACGGTAAGGAGCAAATGAGAGAGGGCATGACATTCTATTTAGGCGCACATACAGAATATAATGCTGAGCTGTTAGATGTTTTTACATTTAATCACTCTGCTATTGCTATCAGATATAAGAATTATGTCAAGGGCGTGCATCCGCAAAACAATCAGCCTATTGAATACAGTCAAGTAATGATGGAAGTACTAGAAATAGAGTACGGTAAGATTGCTGTAATTCGAAAGTACCATGAGTAAGTTTCATTTTCGATAGCCGTTTAGGTAACAATTGTATTTTCGGTTGCAATAAGTTGGCGTACACCTAGTGATAGTGTTACATGATGAGCTTTAAAGGCAAGGTAAAATGACGAAGAACCGAAGAACAACAATCATCAGGCTTCTTCTGCTAATCAGTACCATTGTTTCTTTGTTTTTCGTTCCGTGGATATTGGTTAAAGCCTGGATCCTACCTTTGCCACACACAGTACAAGAACAAGTTGATGAGGCAATTAGCCATGGCTTTGACGGTATAATTGTTTACGTGGATCAGGCGGGAAAACCTCCAGCTTTTTACACAGCAGGCTGGAAAGATAGAGATAACAAAATACCCGCTGCCCCCGACTCTTTATTTAAAATTGCCAGTATCAGTAAGTTGTACACTGCTGTGGCTATCACCAAAATGGCGCGAGAACAGCGACTATCCCTAGACGATTTACTCGTTGATCATTTACCCGAACTCAAAGACAGAATTGAGCATTCAGAAAAAATAACGCTTAAAATGATGGTGCAGCATAAGTCAGGAATCCCTAACTTTACTGATAATGCTGCCTACTGGGAAAACGAACCGGAAAACGGCAAGCGAGCGCTCGACTTTGCGCTAGATCTTCCGGCGAGTTTTGAGCCCGGTGATGGATATGAGTATTCCAACACGAACTATCTGTTGCTTCGCAATCTTATGGATAAGGTTTTGGGGTACAGTCACCACGAGTACATTAAGCAAAACATTTTACTTCCGCTTGAATTGAACAACACCTATTTTTCATTGAGCGAAGTCAATATGGACGACGTGATGAGCGGCTATTACGTTGGTTACGAGGAAGATGTTAAGGCGCGCGACTACGGTATGCTAGCGACAGCAGAAGATGTGGGTAAGTTCTTACGAGCGCTAAACAACGGCGCTATTTTCAATGAAGGCGAAGCGGAACTTTACCCTTATGTTTTCGAGCATGGAGGCTTGGTTATCGGCTATCAAAGCCTTGCAGAATATGACAAAGACCTCGATACCGTGGTTGTTCAATTTATCAATACCACTGACTTTGAAGGTTATGAGTGGAACTTGTCTGAAATCACAATAAGCCGAATCTTTAAAATACTAAGAAAAGCAGAAAACGAGTAGGTGGTAGGCTTGGTTCAACGCTTGTTCAGTGTAGGCCAATCATTACAAGTTAGAAAATAATGGGTGGCAACAGAACGGTTTTTATTATGTAGTTAGTTTATTAACTCGCCGTTTTTACTCTATGCTTTTAGTGATTATTTTATCTCTTCAGCTGCTCGGCAAAAAAAGGGGCAAAACGTGAAAAAACTCTTCTTAATGTTATCTGTGCTTATATCGGTTTTGTGTTTGCTACTGGCCGCTGCGCCATTTACTCCGGCAGTTGCGGGCTCGTTTTTAATGCTTATGCTCGCTGGAGTTTTAGGCTTTAAAGGGTATTCAAAAATAAGCTTGCTTTTGCTTTGTATCAACACCTTTTCGGTAGTTGTCAGCCCTAACATAAACGAGTCTAGTTTTGCCGCATTAACTGTAATATCGATTATCTTTATTTTCTCTTTCACCGGTGTAGCACTTGGTCTGCCGAAAGGTGTTCAAAGATATGATAGTTGCGTTGATTGACGTTTGAGTATTCAAATATTCAGATGTTAGAGTGGATGATTAAAGGGATTGAAAAAACGTTGCCCCGTTTTGTTTCAACCGCTAGAGTTTAAAAACTCGCCGCCTACAAAAGCAAGGATGTTATTTATGGTCAAGTATGAACTTCCCGCCAGAATTGTATTATCGCTATTTACTGTCATTCCTCTTGTTTTCGCTTATTCCACGCTTCAAAGCAGTCAGCCATTGCTATTCATTTCAATGCTTCTTGCATCGGTGCTGTTTTTGGTAACGCAACTAAACATAAAACAGTTTTTAATGCCTAAACGCCAACCCAATGCC
>NZ_JAFLMX010000326.1:0-11403 GCF_017849675.1 Alteromonas sp. AO-Serp | reverse complement strand
AAAGTTCATTGAGTTTTCTCCCTTGGTTTGGTCGCCTATTAGGATAAACTCTGTTTATGCTGATAGGGAGGAGGCTCAATGATTATCAAGCCAATAAAC
Source organism: Alteromonas sp. AO-Serp (assembly GCF_017849675.1). Lineage (NCBI taxonomy): Bacteria > Pseudomonadati > Pseudomonadota > Gammaproteobacteria > Alteromonadales > Alteromonadaceae > Alteromonas > Alteromonas sp. AO-Serp. Next base: position 11,304 of record NZ_JAFLMX010000326.1, on the reverse strand, counting down.
GCACTCACTTCGTTCGCTGGGACGCATACTCGCGGGGCGGCTTCGCCATTATGCCCCACATGTCTGCGCCCGTTATTGAAAAGTTAGGTGCTTCAATGACATTCAAACCACCTTTCTTTGAACAAATACTAGAACTCGCTTTGACTATGACCAGCGAGCCTTCTAAAAAGGTTTACTGGGAAGCGCACAATAAGCTAAGAGACATCTGCGAAACACACAAAAACTCAACTTTGGATCATCCGTTTCAGTGGGAAACTTTGGCTGACTTCACCATTGACAGTGGGGAGCAGTTAACTGCGTATTTTGTGGCTCTTGAGTTAGCACAAAAGTACGAATTGCTTGAATACATTGAATCAGTTGCTACGGAAGTCTCAGAGATATATTTGTCGCAAAGTGACAAAGGCCATGCATTGACTTATTCTAAAATCGCAAAGGATGCCACGCTAGGGCTGCAATCAGAAAAGGTCAATTCAAGGATTGTTTAAACACGCACCTAACAATCGCATAAACTCGCTCGCAATCTCGCTGGGACAAAAACACGTAGGCTCCCTTCGCTTCGCTCTGTATTATAGCCTACGTATTTTTGCCCGTTATGCGGGCCGTTATGTTTAAGGAGGAACATTCAATGAACCCCAGTTTTTATAAGAAGTCCTTGGCAGTATTGTTAGCTTTATTTTTGGGTTTATCACCGCAGATTGTTTTGGCAGAGGAGCCACCTGTTAAAAAAAGCAAGAGCGGCATATGTCACGCTAAAGGTAGTACTTACTATTCCAAGACAAAAAACTACACTCCATATCAGTCTATGGAGGCATGTTTAAAAAGTGGCGGGCGTCGTCCAAAGCGTTAAACATAACAATCACATAAAGCCACTCGCTGGGACAGTAACACGTGGGCTCTGTCGCTTCGCTCTAAATTTTATCCCACGCATTACTGCCCCTTATGTGGGTGTTATACATAAACCATGAAATCATCACACAAGACAATTTTTATAATTTTTGTTTCATTTATCCTTTCTTCATTAGTGGACGAATACCTTATAATTACTCGCGGCATCGAGCTCTTCACCTACCACATTCATACGATTTTCGTAGCAATTTGCCTCTTCATTTGGTCCAAACAACACGGTAGAGAGAATGGGCATACACAGCTCAGAATGTATCCCTTGTTTTGTGCATTTATAGGCTTCATTGGTGTTCCGGTGTACGCCTATAAATTTTATGGCCTAAAGCACGGAACAATTCTTCTATCTAAAGCGATTGTTGCATTAATTGTTACCGTAATAGTTTCTATTGGCGCCACTACCCTTTTCTCAACATTTTATGTATAACAAAAAAATCAAGTCGTAGGCTAAAGCCCACTGGGACGCTAACACACAGGGTCGCTTCGCCATTATGCCCTACTCGTTATCGCCCCTTGTTTAAAAGTTAGGTGACTAGGGATGGTTATGCTTCAAAAATTAAAAATTCTGTTCTTAGGTTTCTTATGTTCGTTACCGTTTTCACTCTTTTTCGGTTATGGCACTTTCTTCGTTTTGTCTCATGTTCAAGAGTTTAGTAACACCAATATTTCCTATCTCGTCGGAACAGGCATATTTACTTTAATTTCCATAAGTGGTTTAACAAATCCAGGGGCATACATAACAGTGTTTAAAATTTTTGGATTTTTTAATGACCTAGGGGATATTGCTAGTGCAATCAGTATCTTTAACATTTTCAAATAACTGTTGTATTGTGCTCAAAGGTAAATCACCTAACAAAAAATTTATGTCGCCCGCAGTCGGGCTGGGACACAAACAGCTAGGCGGCTTCGCCATTATAGCCTGCCTGTTTGTGCCCCATATTTAGGCGTTATGCACAAGGAAGTATTGAATGAAACATAAGATTATTTGTTCACTATTCTCAATAGTCATTTTTACTTCGGGATTATTTCTCGGCGCATATATCAGTACGTCGGCGGGCGCTAGTTCAAACTCTACAGAGTTATATAACAGCATTATTCATCTTTCTTCTGTTCATCAACAAATAGAAAATGGTGAATTAGAAAACGCAAAAAAGCCATCTGTAGTTTCGTCAGAACACGCATCGAATTACTAGAGCTTGGCCATCAAATTCTTAACGAGAATAGGGCCAAGGAAGTAATGGTTCTAAAACAAAGTATGGAGAAAATGTTTTCAAACACATCGCAAGCCAGCACTTCGTTAGCTGAAACTTGTGTTTAACGAGGCGCCTAACGCGTTCCCTTTGGTCACTGCCCCAAAGCTTAGCGTTATATCGCGGGATAGTTCGATGGAAGATGATGATTTAGTTATTTACGATGGGGTGTGTAACTTCTGTAATGGAGCAGTTGCCTTTATTTTGAAGCGCGACAAAAGTGAACGTTTTATATTCTCACCAATGCAATCAGAATACGCTCAAGAAGTTATCAAACGTTACAAAGTTGATACTGTAGGTGTTGATACTTTTATGTTAGTTAAGAACGGAAACGTTTTTCTTTGGTCTGACGCTGCACTAGAAATCGCAAAAGACTTAACTGGGTTCTGGTTTTTATTCGGTGTAACTAAAATCTTGCCGCGTTCTTTTAGAGACTTCTTCTACAGAATTTTTGCTCGCAACCGTATTAAGCTTTTCGGTGGTACAAAGCATTGTCAAATACCCGATAAAAAGGTCTTAGGGAGGTTCAGAGGTCTTGCGATGTAACAAACAAATAAAGCCGTTCCCGTTGGTCACTAGAAGGCATATATGCGGGGCAGCTTCGCCATTATGCTCAGCGCATATGCGCCTCTTAGCTTAATGTTAGAAGCTTCTGAGAAATCAATGGCTAAATCAGAAATAAGACGATTCTTAAAAGAGATCCGCACTAAGTTTCCTGACGTTGTTCCTCTTATGGAAAAACATGAGAGTTGGGCGCTTACATTTCTAATGGGAGAGTTCGCAAATTTGACGACTATTTTGTTAAACCAAGGCGACTTAGAAGAAGCACTTGAGCAGTTGCAGTACATGAGCGAGAAACTAGATACTGCAACCGAAGCAGAATTCGAGTACATAGATGTATATTATACAGAGCACTTATTCTGGAAAGGTACCAAAGAAGGTATTGAACGTGGCTGGCCTCTCGTCCCAGATAATCTCAAAAAACTGTACTTGGACTTTCATGGTAAACCACCTAGGGTAGTGGTTTAGATAAGGTTGAGGGAAGTACAATTTTACAAAGTACGATTGATGGCTTTTGTGAAACTCAGCGCTCTAAAGATGTCTTTAAAAAATTAAAACGTTTTATATCCAATAAAGCGATTAAAAAGTCTGGTGTTCTATTTTTCCCTGAGGCTCACGGTAATCTGAGAAATGGTTGGCGATTACCCCCAATTCTAACTGGTGTGCCTGAGTTAGATGTTAAGCTTTAACCTTACAATTAAGAGTGTTTTAAACATAACAAACGCTTTAACCAAGGGACGAAAAACAGCAGGCTTGCGCTCCTTCGTCGCTAATTTTAGCCTGCTATTTTGCGCCAGTTTAGCTAGGCGTTATGCATCAAGGTAAATAATGAATCGAGCGCCCCTTTCAAAAGAACCAGTTAACCTATTTATTCTTTTAAAGATGGCCTACACCGATTCTTTGGGTGCCAATGTGCTGAACAGGCATCTGAGCAGACTGCTCAAGCAACTATTTTAAAATTGGAGCTAACTATTCGTTTTCTCCATTCAAAAGTAAGTTATTTGGAAAATGCGTAAACTAATTCCAAGACAGGCATTTCAAAGTACTAGACCTAGATTAACTTTATAAAACGCGTTCTCTAAGTTAAAAGTCAAGGAGACAATATGCATCTCGCTCAATTGAATATTGGAAAAGTCAGGTTTAACTTGGAGTCCCCCGAAATGGCGGACTTTGTAAATAACTTAGACCCTATCAACGCCATTGCTGAACAAAGTCCAGGATTTATCTGGCGTTTGAAAGACGAATCAGGTGATGCCACTAATATAGAGGTAGAAAATAACCCAGATATCATTGTTAACATGTCTGTTTGGGAAAGCGTAGAGTCCCTTAAGAACTTCATGTTCAAGACGCATCACATTGATTTCCTTAAGCGTAAAAAAGAGTGGTTTTTGCCCTTAAGCGAAGCATCTTATGTGCTTTGGTGGATACCGAAGGGCCATATTCCAACCCTTCAGGAAGCTATCACTAAATTAGACCATCTTCGGGAAAATGGAGAATCTCAGGATGCATTTAGTTTTAAAAGTAGTTACGCCAAGCCTGAGTTTGAGAATCATTGATGTTTCCAAGGTCAGAAGGCACACTAGTAAGAAGCTCGAACTGGCCGTTGAAATACGTAAGCACGGATCCCGACACGTAGATTCTAATTTTCGCACACGAGTTTCACATCTTAGATGGCTGCCGTGTTCTCTATTAGATAGTTTAATAAGAAAGGATATTTTATGAACTTATCGTTTTTACTTGTACTTTTTATCTCTTTTTTCACAATAAATATCCTACCTTGGGTTCTAGCACTTATATCTAAAAAGGCTTCTGGTAATAACAAGGTCATCTGGTTCTTGATGTCGTTTTTATTATCATGGCTAGGCTTTATCGTTTATTACTATCTTGTGATTAAGCCAGAATGGAAAGCTGAGTTAGAAAGAAAAAAATCAAAAAGAATACTCAGAAATGAAAATGGAATGCCTATTAAAATGTATGAGCAATCTTAAGGTTAAAATTGACACGCATTTTATCAACGCTTATATGTAGATGAACACTAGTGATAGTCTAAATCTATATTTTGAAGATTTACGAAGGAACGACAATGCCTATAAAAAAATGGACTTTACAATACCTAGTCGCATTTCCCTTGCTGGCCACTATTTTTGCCAGTGTTCAATACTTTAAAGGCCAGTCTTTTTCCTACTCTCTTGAATTCGGGGTTACATGGGCTTTTATATCTATTTCTATATTTGCAGCTCGCCGCATTTACAATTTTAAAAAGCGGATCCATTGCGAAATATGCAACGATATACAAAATCATAAGACCATTGAATAATCGAGCGCGCTATTTCAGTTGAGTACTCAACCTTAATTTCATGTTAAAAAAACGGGTAAAAAAATGAAAACACAAACCTTACTTATCTATTTTTTCTTTTCCTTGCTAGTCTCTTTCTCGTGTGAAGCCTCTACGCGTTCGCTAAAAATAGAAGATGATGGTTTTGTTGCTACGTATTACTCTTCAGAGTCACAAGAACGTAAAGTTGGCGTTTTAGTGCTTGGAGGATCCGAAGGCGGCGTGCCAGAAAAGCTCGCTAGTCCAATCGTTGAAGCGGGATTCCCTACCCTAGCTTTAGCTTATTTTAAGGAAGAAGGCTTACCAGCAGAGTTAGAGAGAATACCTCTTGAATATGTAATTCAGGCTATGTCGTGGTTAAAATCACAACCAGAAACCACGCCGGACGACATTATTGTAGTTGGCTGGTCGAAAGGCGCTGAACTGTCACTTCTTCTAGCGTCAAAAGAACCAAGTATTTCAAATGTGGTTGCTATTGCGCCTAGCTCTGTTGTTTGGGCAGGTATTTTGAAAGATTGGAGTAAAGTGCCTGGTTCCAGCTGGACTTACGACGGGCAAGACTTAGCGTTTGTTCCTTTCAACCCGTCGGGTGAAGTTAATGGTTTGCTAGATCTCTATACGCAATCTTTAGAAAATCGAGCAGACAACGGTAAAGCTAATATTCCTGTACAGAAAATCAGCGCCGATGTTGTGTTAATGACTGGCGAAAACGATGAAATTTGGCCCTCGCCTACTATGGCTGAAACAGTTTGTGAAAAAATGAATGCGCGCACTAAACATAAGTGTAAGCACATAAACTACCAAGGGGCAGACCACTTGCTTAACTACGAGTTCTTAAAAGAGGGTAGCGATATGAACCAAACCTTTATTAAGATGCTTACTAATCACAATAACCACTAGTCAGCTTCTTCAATAAATAGAATCATATGACCATTGATGAATTCAATCACTATTGCAAAGCACTCCCCCACACTACTCACGTCGTTCAGTGGGGGAGTTCAGAAGTATGGAAAGTAGGTGGTAAAGTCTTTGCTATAGGGAGCATTAGCAAGGACGGACACCCTGCTTTTACCTTTAAAACATCTGAGCAAAACTATTATTTTCTGGAAGAAAAGCCTGGCTATAGGCCTGCGCCCTATCTCGCTAGTCGTGGAATGAAATGGATACAACAGTACAATTGCGAGAGTGATGAAGATGAAGCGTTAAAATACTATTTAAGCGCATCTTATAAACTAGTATCGTTAGGGTTAACCAAGAAAATGCAAAAAGAGCTTGGTTTAAATCAACCTCAATAAAGGTGCTTACACCATGTTCAAAGCAAAAGGCTTTACGCGCAATATTCGCCCTTATGTAGAAGCTGAACTAGCGCTAGCTCATAGAAAGCAAAACCAAAACAGCCAACAGTGTGCTTTTTCACACTTAGAAAATGCCCACGTTCTTGGTCAAGCCTCTACAAGGCTACACGTTAAAGTACACGTTCAAATGCTTTTGTGGGCAGTGAAACAAGGCAATATTGGTGAGTTTTTTGGTCAACTTTTCAGAATTGCGGGCGCTGCCACAAAAACTGTTTTTGGGCTAGTACCTCATGGAAATACAGGTGGCGCTAACGTTAGCCCATTTAAGGCAATGCCAATTAAACCAGACTTAAATACGATCATAAAAAAAGCGCGTTCGAATGAAAATTAAAATTAACGTTGTCGATGCATTTACTAATGTAAGGTTTAAGGGCAATCCTGCTGCAGTAGTTATAACGGGTAAATGGCTTAGCGATGAAAAAATGCAAGAAATCGCTGCTGAAAATAACCTTTCAGAAACCGCCTTTTTAGTTGAAGATGATAATGGCGTATTCGCTATACGTTGGTTTTCCCCTGTGACGGAAATCGATTTTTGTGGTCATGCTACTTTAGCTTCTGCGTTTGTCATTTTTAGCGAAAACTACCAACTGCCGCACATCTCGCTTTTCGCCAAGTCGGTTGGGATGATGAAAGTCGTTAAAAAAAGCGACGGATTTATTCAGATGGATTTCCCTAATAGAATGCCCAGCCCTGTCGGTGAAGTGCCTGAAGCGTTACTAAAAGGGCTCTCTATCAAGCCCAAAAGCATTTTAAAAAATAACCAAGCTTACTTTGCTGTTTATTCTAACGAAGACGACGTTTTAAGCGTAATTCAAGACTGCGAACAACTAAAAACACTAGCGCCTTATGATGTGGTAGTGACAGCGCCTGGTACGCAATTTGATTTTGTTTCGCGTTATTTTTGGCCTGCGAACGGCGGTGATGAAGACCCGGTTACCGGTTCAATCCACACTGGGCTAGCGCCTTATTGGGCAAAAGTATTTGGACGATCAAAACTTATGGCTTATCAGGCATCTAAACGAGGCGGCACATTAAAATGTGAGGTGGCAGGTGACCGCGTGCTTATTTCTGGCCAAGCGGTGTCTTACCTTGAAGGTTACATTAATATTTGATGGTTGATTGCCTTACACGAACTAATCGATAAAAGAGAACTCTTCTCTCGAGTGTTACTTCCCGGCACAAACAAAAAAGCGGAAGATATTTAACCTTCCGCTTTCACTCACTCAACAGCGCATTGCTGCATCTAGTTTTAACTAGGCAAATGTAATATTAGCGCCCTACTGCAATGCCTTCTCTGCGAGGATCTGCGCCGCCAATTAATTTACCTGATTTAAACTGAATGCCATGAAGACCGCTGTTTAAATCCACTACTTTAACGTTATGGCCGAGTGCCTTTAACGGCTCTTCAAGCTCAGCTATTGGTGTGCCCTTCTCTAACGCAGTGTAGTCGTTTCGATTAGTAATTTTAGGAAGATTGATGGCTTGCTGAATATCCAAGCCAAAGTCTAAAACTCCAATCAGGGTTTGAGCGACGTAGCTTACAATTCTAGAGCCGCCCGGCGAGCCTACAACCACCTCTAAATTCCCTTCTTTGTCGAACACCATGGTAGGGCTCATAGCACTTCTAGGACGCTTACCAGGCTCTACGCGATTTGGTACTGGAAAACGGTTTTTGGTTGGCGAAAATGAAAAGTCGGTAAGCTGATTATTAAGCAGGAAGCCTTCTACCATAATCCCAGAACCAAACATAAATTCAATGCTGGTAGTCATTGATACTGCATTGCCCTCTTTGTCTACTATAGAGACGTGTGAGGTATTGGGCAGCTCCATTGACGTACCAAGTGCTACATTCGCATCGGCGTAGGGATTGCCCGCGCGTTTGCGGCGCCACTCTTTATCAACAGCAATACTCTCGGCACGGCGCTGAAGATAAGCGGTATTAATCATGGCCGCAAACGGCAAGTTAGTAAAATCGCTATCCGCTATGAACTTCTCGCGGTCGGCATATGAAAGCGCACTTGCTTGCGTGTACAGGTTGGCAAACTCTACTGAATCCGGTGCGTATTGACTAAGGTTAAAACCTTCTAACATTTTTAGAATTTGATAAACGTTTACGCCACCTGAGCTAGGTGGTGCCATACCGCAAATGCGTTTTTCGTGGTACAGGCCACATACGGGTTCACGTTTTACTGGTTCGTAGCTTGCTAAGTCTTCCAACGACATTTGGCCAGGGTAAATCTCCGCATTATTAACCGCTTCCACTATTTTTTCGGCAACGTCGCCTTTCAGTAAATAATCACTGCCTTTTTCAGCAATACCTCTTAAGGTTTTAGCCAGCTTCTTATTTTTCTTTACCGTGCCTTCTTTTAACGGCAGGCCTGCCGGGAAGAAATAAGTAGAGCTTGCAGGAAAAGTTTTAAGACCAGGGTGATAGTCTAATGCAACAAGTTTGGCTAAACGCGGCGATACTTTAAAGCCGTCTTCAGCTGTTTTGATTGTATCGTCGAACAGCGTATTCCAAGGCAGCTTGCCGAACTCGCCCTGAGCCATTTCTAGCGCTTTTACTGCACCAGGCACGCCAACTGACTTACCGCCTACTACGGCATCTAACCAGCGCATTGGCTTATTACCTTCAATAAACCAATGAGAATTGACAGCTTTCGGTGCTGTTTCACGGCCGTCAAAGGTGTGAAGTACTTTGTTCTTATTATCCCAATAAAGGATAAACGCACCACCACCAATACCTGACGATTGTGGTTCAACCAGCGAAAGCATCGATTGTACAGCCACCGCTGCGTCAATCGCGCTTCCGCCCTTTTCTAAAATATTCTTTCCCGCCCAAGACGCATAGGGATTTGCCGCTACAACCATATAATCTTCGGCTTCAAATGCCTTTTTCTCTATGTAGCCTGTTGCTGCTTCTGGTTCTCCGACTTCACGTGTTTGCTTCGCGTTCGCACCAAAAATAAAACAGCTAGATAATGCAAGAGTTACCACTGAAGCTCTGAAAAAAGCACTGCGTCTCAAAATAATACTTCCTCTTATTTAAATTTTTCGGGGTTTATTGGGCGTTTTTTCAGAAACGCATCAAACGCTTCTTGAGCTGCGGTTGTGCCCAACGCTTCCAAAAATATATCAAACTCTTCGTTCATTTGTTGGTTTGTTCGCTCTCCGTCACCTTTTAATAGCGCTTTTGTTTGTTTAAGCGAAAATGAAGGCTTGGCGATGAGTTTCTCTACCGTAGTTTGAACCGTTTGATCTATTTCGTGAGCGTCGACAATTTTTGTCAGAATACCAAATTGATAAGCATCAGCAGAGGTAAAGGGTTCGCCCAGCATTAGCCACTCTGCCGCCTTTATATGACCCGCAACCTTAGGCAAAAGATAACTTGATGCATATTCAGGAACAAGCCCTAAGTTGATGAATGGTAGAACAAATCGGGTATCTGGAGTGGCGTAAACAAAATCGCAATGAAGTAAAAGCGTTGTGCCTATGCCCACTGCTAATCCGTGAACTTGTGCAATAACCGGTAAATTACATGCAGCCAAAGCTCGCATAAAGGCAGCTGTTTCTGGCACCTGAGCGTGATCTTGTTGCTGTGCGAAGTCTCCAATGTCATTTCCTGCAGTAAAACAATCGCCCGCGCCTTTAATAACCACCACTTTGGTTGAGCCATCGTTTTTAACACCTAATATGGCATTCGCCATTTCTTGATACATGTCGCGTGTTAACGCATTTTTCTTATCGGTTCGGTTAAGTGTAATGGTTAAGCATTGCTGATTTGTTTCGGTAATAATGTAAGACATAATTACTCCTTTACTGTCGTCTTTTTGTTTTGGGCGTACTTCAGTTTTCACCCTGTAGGCAATTTCTGTATCATAGCCAGCAAATTCTAATTTCAAAAATAACTAACACTGATGATGTCACTGCCGTTTTCGCTTAAGTATAGCGCTGGTCCTTTATTTATTGCGCTATGCTCCGTTGTCGCGTTTTTCTTTGAGCCTATGTCTGGCAATTATTTGGCTTACGACAGGTACGCCATTCAAGGTCTAGAAACTTGGCGAATAGTCAGCGGCAATATCGTGCATACCAATGGCTACCACCTACTTTTAAATTTAGCAGGTCTGGCTTTATTGTGGGCACTCCACGGTGAACATTATCGCCTTGGTTTGTATTTAAAAGTTTTTGTGTGGTGCTGTTTGGGAACCAGTATTGGCCTTTATTTTTTCTCTCCAGATCTCATTTGGTACGCAGGCTTATCTGGCGCACTACATGGTATTTTCGCATGGGGCGCCTGTGTTGATATAAAAGAGAAAATGAAGTCGGGTTGGTTATTGCTTATAGGTCTAGCCATCAAGGTGGGATACGAACAAATTGACGGTAGTAGCGAACAAGTTGCAAACCTGATTGACGCCAAAGTTGCCGTAGACGCCCATTTATTTGGTGCGCTTACGGGTATCGCAATCTTTTTACTTATGTTTATTACGGCGAAAAGAAAATAGAAACTAGAGCGATATAGCGTCACTCTTTTTGCGCATTTTGATTTGTTAAAACAGATTAACGTGCTGAAGCAAAAAAAGAAGATTTAAAAAAAGGCCCGAATTCATTGAATTTGGGCCTTTTTTGTAAGCTTTTTCCGTCCTTAATAGCTACCGCGCTGTGAGCAACTCAGTGGCTCTTATCACTGGGTTGCACTCGCAGTTTTGCCTATAAGTTTTCTTCGAATAGCTTGTATATACGACGGTATTCATCAAGCCAAGAGCTTGGTTGTACGAAGCAATGTGGCTCTACCGGATAAATGGCCGTTTCAAAATCTTCTTTCTCAAGCTCGATAAGGCGCTGTACCAATCGTACGGTGTCGTGGAAAAACACGTTGTCATCAACCATTGGCGCATTGACAAGC
>NZ_JAFLMX010000315.1:0-1144 GCF_017849675.1 Alteromonas sp. AO-Serp | reverse complement strand
TGTTACGAACGACTTGAAGTGTGCGATCGCGAAGGGCGATAGCTTCTTCCGTATCGTTACCAAGAAAGCGAGGTGCGGCGGTTACCGCCAGCACCCCAATAACCAATATGGTTATGATAAGTTCTACTAATGTAAAACCGGCTTTCTTCACATTACTGAACGCAAGTGTTGACTACTATTGAAGGTCGAACCCCTTCACCTGTGGAGTTAAAGTACTCAACTGAACAAGGAGCAGTGGTAGTAGTAGGAGCTGTCGTAGAGTAGGTGCTAAACCCTTTTGCATATACGAGAACCGAGTTTGATGCTGTTATTTCAGCAGTACCAAAATCTGCAGACTCAATATCAAGCAGTGCAGCCATATTAGCATTAGTCGCTTCTGGATATCCGTTTACAATAGTCACGTTATCAGATCCAACATCTAACGTTACTGGTGTGTCCGTGGTACCCAAAACGTCGTTGATCAAAGCTTTACCATTAACAACCGACGCCGAGGTTTGAAGAGAGGCTTTAATTCCTTCAAGCGTTGCGTCACGCGCATCATCTTGAAGGTTCAAAAACTTAGGTGCTGCGGTTACCGCTAGAATACCCAGCAGTACAATAACAATGATTAACTCGATTAGGGTAAAACCCTGTTGTGTTGATACTTTTTGCATAATTAAACTTCCTAGGTATTAATTAAAAAACAGTAACCTGGCCAGTGGCTGGGTTGTAAGTGAAACCGTCGTACGTTGTACCGTCTGGCGTTCCGTCTGCCGGTGCTGAGCTATTAGGTAAACCCATAGATTCAACTAAGTAGTAAACACAAAGTGTATTTGCACCTGAGTCGTCCTCACGAACGGCATATCTGAAATCAGCGACAACTGTATCGCTGGTTGACGTTGTGTTCGTAGGGGCTGACTGAAGAATTAGGTCGAAGACGTTTTTACATTCAGTGCCGTTGACTGAAGAAATTAGCGTATTCCCCGTTGGGCTACCTGTAGGATAGCCAATGGTGCCATCTACCCCTACTTGGGTTTGATCGTAGGTAACTACAGTACCGTTAGCACTTCCATTATTGCCACTTGGACGCCCCTCTACTTCCCATTGGGCTCTTACAAGTCCCACTGCTGCTGCAAAGCCGCCAGCAACACCTTCAACACTTGCT
>NZ_JAFLMX010000250.1:0-1210 GCF_017849675.1 Alteromonas sp. AO-Serp | reverse complement strand
CGCTTCAAGACTACAAACGCCAGTGGTATCAGCCAAGCAATATCACCACGCTGGTTTACAGTGATTCAGCCCAATTTTTTGAACAGTGCAAGGAGGTTGTTACAGCCTTGAGCGTGGAAACAGCCGCGAGCGCGGAAGCAGCCCTGAGCGTGGAAGCAGCCTTGAGCGCTCAAACAGCCCTGAGCGCGGAAACAGCCCGGAGCGAGAAAGCAGCTTTGAGCGAAGAATCAACACTGAACAGAAACGCCTCTCTGAGTCAGCACGCATCTCAACGTGAACACTCACATTTAGACAAAGAAGCCTCTCTTGATGCGCAAACGACAAAAGGCGAAAACGAATCAATAAGACATGTATTAACCTGGTGGTTTCCTCAGTGCTTTTTAAATGGTTTACTACAGCAAGAAGCAACACTTAGCACCGTAGTAGGCCTTGAAAACACTTTATTTATCGACCCCGAAATCAATCAACAAGGCAATTTTGCAATTCGCCTCGTCACAAACGAAGCGATGAAGGAAACAGCAAGCGAGCTTTCGATAGAAGCACTTCCAAAGCTTTCAAAAAAACTGACACACAAGCTCGTGAGCGATGATAATGATAAAAGGTTGCGACAACTAAAACATGTGGTATCCGCGTGTCTCGCCTCATTTGATATTAGGCCTTCAAAGTCGATGCCAGACACTGCTAAACACGCAGAAGGTGTGGGAGCGGCTATTCGCTATTTTGCGCAACTAAAAGATGCGTTGGACTCGAACAAGTGTACCGCCAAAGATTGTGCCACCAAAAGCGCTTATGTGGCGAGTGCTAATAAGGTATCACACTCCTATTTGCGTCCTCTACCTTCACCTGAAAAGTCAGTCGCTCGCGAGCGGATTAGAAAGACACGTAAGGGATTTTCCGCGCAGGCCAGCGCCTCCAATAGCGAACAGTTACGTTTAATGCCGCGTCTTACCTCTAAATACCGACATTTTATTGCGTTAGAGCACTTGCCTGCACTTCCACGTTTATTGCGGCCACTCGCCAACAAGACCACCAATTTGAAACGCTTTAACGCTGAACACATTGCTTCGCACTTAACGCCGTTTTCCATCCAATCGCCCTCAACAACTCTAGAGTCGGCTTCTCCAAATTCGGCTTCTGGTTATTTGGCCTCACACTGGGTGTATCGCATCGCGTTCTATCAACAGTCAAGACTACAAGCGGTGCTGGCACA
>NZ_JAFLMX010000186.1:0-10926 GCF_017849675.1 Alteromonas sp. AO-Serp | reverse complement strand
ACTATCCTCTTCGTCGGCTGCGTCTGATGTGTATAAGAGTCAGGTGTACGAACGCATTTTTTCTTCTTTATTCCAACGTTCATTTAGCTAACGTTCAGGTTTGATGTCCTACACTCCTCTAAACAAGAAGTGCTGTAGTGCCTTTGAGTGCTGATCTTAAGGAAAAGTTAAGCAGGAAACGAACTCGTGGCGCTCAGATACTCGTTGTTGCTTACATACAGAATATTTGCCAGTGGAACGCTAATTGCTATCACTGTAGTTGTTTAATGCAAAACTAACACTGAGCTTATTGAGAGTGGCAATGGATAAATGCAACTCATCAATATTAAGCTTTTAATTGAAATAAGAGGAAGTTATGAAAAAGACTCTTGCTGTAAGTTTGATTGCTGCGTCACTAACGGTAGCAGGTTGCGCAACTGATCCGAATAATACGCAAAAAGGTGCCGCTATTGGTGCGGTAGTAGGCGCATTGCTGGGTAAAGCGACAGGTGATAACGACAAAAGTCGTTATGCGTGGGGCGCTGCGGTAGGTGCAATCGCAGGTGGTGCGATTGGTAACTACATGGACAAACAGGAAGAAGAGCTTCGAAATGAGCTTTCTGATACTGGCGTTCAAGTTGTGCGAGAAGGCGATAATCTGCGATTGATCATGCCGGGCGACATTACCTTTGCTACTGACAGTTCTAGCATCAGCCCTAACTTCAATCCGGTTCTTCAAGACGTTGCCAAAGTCGTAAACAACTACGAAAAAACCGTTCTTATGATCAAAGGCCATACGGATGACACTGGTTCTGAGCAGTATAATCAGTCTTTATCTGAGCGCCGTGCAGGAGCGGTTAAGAATTTACTAATTAACTATTCTGTTAACCCGACGCGTATCACGACGGTAGGTATGGGCGAATACGCACCTAAAGTACCTAACAATAGTGCAGCAAACCGCTCGATGAACCGTCGAGTAGAGATGGAAATTCAACCACTCACACAGTCTAATACCTAAAGGTAGTTAAGACCCAAAGAGAAACAAAGGCCCCGTTATGTCGGGGCTTTTTTTATTGCATGGTTTTAATTTGATTAGCAACGCTATCTGCAAGCGCGTTGGGGATAGGGATCGTTAAATGGTATTGGGTGACTTTCCACTTTGCTCCCTCTTTTATTAAGACACCCGTGCCTCGTGTTTCTCCCAGGCTTTCATTATCGAGCAGTTCATCGAACCAGGCTACATCGTGATTAGGGGAAAAATAGATATGCCTGTCTCGCGGGTGGTATATCCATCCTCTGCCCTTGTCAAAGTGAGGTTTGGCATACGCCTTAAACGCTTCTTTGGTCCATACCTCAGATGCGTCGGTGCCAATAAAGATCGCGCTGTCGTGATACAAACCAAAATACTGCTCAAAGTCTGCAATAGACGCATTGTGATGTAGAGCATTAAGTGTCTGATTCACTGCGTCGCGGTCGTTGTTCGCAACGGCCGTCGTTGCAACAGCAAGCATGACCAGACCTAACAATAGATATTTCATAGTGACTCCGTTTTTCTTCTAGTATTTCTTATTATGCTGTTGAACGCATCATTAGTATATTCGAAGCAAATAATTGCCACTGTTTACTGCAATGTTATAGCATTGGGTTAATCGTTTAACTATAGATGCTGTAAGTGGCTAAAACTACCGCTAAATTCTGAACGAAGTTGTGTTGATAGCAAATATTTCCTCCTTGATGTAATGGCTAAAATGTCTTCTAGTATTCAACGAAACCGTATTCGAAGCATCGATATGATGCGTGGCTTGGTCATGCTGATTATGCTTATCGATCACGTGCGAGAGCGCTTTTTTCTGCATTTGCAGGTATCTGATCCTATGGATATCGATACCACGTCACCTTCTCTATTTTTCACACGATTAGCCGCCCATTACTGTGCACCCACATTTGTGTTTTTGACGGGGCTGTCTGCATGGCTCTATGCCAATCCAATGGACTCAGCGAATAAGGCCAAGCCGACACGCAATGTCAGAGAGTTCTTAATTAAGCGTGGATTGTTTATTCTGTTCTTAGAGGTCACATTTATTACATTTAGCTGGGGGGCGAGTTTCCAAACGCTTTATCTTCAGGTGATGTGGGCCATAGGTATCAGCATGATTGCTCTGGCTGTATTGAGTTATCTTCCAAGAACTCTGTTGCTCATTTTAGGCCTCTTAATTGTCTTTGGACATAATGCACTAACGCCAATTAGCTATGTTCCACATGAAACAGGCTATACGCTTTGGACAATGCTGCACGATAGAGGATATATACTTCAGTCAGCCGCCCTAAACATTAAAGTGAGTTATCCCGTGCTTCCTTGGATAGGGGTAATACTGCTCGGTTATGCATGTGGGCCTCTTTACAGTCAACAGCTTGATAAAGCGCGACGCGGTCGGTGGTTGCTTGGTTTATTTGCAGTGTCGCTCAGCCTATTTTTCCTACTTCGCGGTTTAAATATTTATGGTGAGACCTTGCCTTGGGAGCTACAACAAAGTGCCATCACTACGTTGATGTCATTACTTAATTTGACCAAATACCCCCCATCTTTAGCATTTTTGCTCTTTACGCTGGCCGGCATGTTTCTATTGTTGTTTGCTTTCGAGCGCGTTAAAGATACGCAGTTTGCGTTTCTCGACACCTTTGGCTCGGTCCCGATGTTTTTCTACATCCTGCATTTGTACGTATTGCTGGTGATGTACGGTATTGCATTCTTTATTTGGGGGGCGAATAAAGGAAAATACGTGGGCGTAGACCATATTTGGCAAGTATGGCTAATAGCTGCTGGCCTTAGTTTAGTGCTTTATTTCCCTGTTAAATGGTTTAGCGCCTATAAATCAAAGCACCACGCCCCTTGGCTTAAATACTTGTAAGACAGGCCTTCGCGTCTATTGTGGGTCGTATCATCATTAAGGTGGGTAGCAAAGTGCGCTATTGGAAGCGAAAGACACTTAATTGAAAGTTTTAATTGAGAGTTTAGATGAAAGTCGGTTTTCGACTTACCAGCTTGGCTTCATCCTTCATGTTTTACCGTAGACTCCCGAACAACCAAGGAAGGTTCGAAATACAGCTGAACGTTATTAGCCTGACCATATACTTTATTAAGTATGTATTTGGCTGACATTTCAGCCATTTCCGCAATTGGGTTACTGACCGTGGTAAGACGAGGAAAAACATGGTGGGCAAATACCACGTCATCGAAACCGACCACAGACAAGTCATGGGGAAGGCTCATGCCTAAATCTCTCGCGCAGCTTATCGCACCCGATGCCATCCAATCGTTGGCGCACACTAAAGCCGTGAAAGGCACATCGCGCGCCATGAGCTCTAACAAGCCAATCTTCCCGTCTTCTTCAGAATAGTCGCCGTTAAATATCAACTGTGGGTTTATGGGCAACCCTGCTTCCGACAAGGCGCGTTTATGTCCTTCCAAGCGCAAGCTCGCGTCACACTTGTCAGTCGGTCCAGAAATATATGCAATGTCTTTATGGCCTAGCTCGAGTAAGTGGCGGGTAGCCAGATATCCACCCTTTTCATTATCGAGGCTAGTGCATGCCTCAGGTAGCCCTTCTACCTGTCTGTTAACCAAAGCAACGGGAAGTTTCGACTGGTTTAACTCCAATAAATACTCATCGGATAATGCTTCTGCATGCATGATGAGTGCATCGCAATTACGGCTAATAAGAAACTCTACCGCATCTTTCTCTGTTTCTAGGCAATTTCGTCCTACCGAAATAATGACATGTTTATCTGCGGCGCGCAGCGTTGACTCTACAGCTTGCATCAGATCGCCAAAAAACGGGGCGTTGAGTTCAGGTACGAGTACCCCGACGCTGTCAGTGCGGTTATTTGCCAATGAACGAGCGACAGAATTTGGGCGGTAATTTAGCTCTTTAACCGCTTTCTCTACGCGTTCTTTCAGTACTTTGTTTACCGAAGCCTTACCATTTAATACGCGGGATACCGTAGATAAAGAAACACCTGCACGCTCGGCAACTTGATAAATGGTGGGCACGTGATAAGACCTCGTTCTCTAAAACAATCACTCTAACTGACTGTATTATGCCGATATCGGCGGTTGTTCGCTACGTCGAGAGAGTAAAGCTTGTGTAACTTCTTTTTGTTTTTCGTCATTTAATGGGTACAGACAGATTAACGCCGCGCCAGCAAAGCCAAATAGCGCCGGTATCCAACTCATTAAAGACTTCATACCTGGAAGCGTTTGATTAATTGTATTGATATCAAGACCGTTATAGCCATAGCTTCCTAATACCAACAAGACGAGCGCCCCTGCGAAGCCTCCCCCTGTTTTTTGAACAAAAGAGCCTGCAGAGTAGACGAGTCCGGTGGCTCTTCGACCTGTCTTATATTCGCTGTAGTCTGCCGAGTCTCCTAGCATAGAGAAAAATAAGGTAGGCAATATGGCGGCAAAAAACTCTGCACTGCAACCTAGAATGAATATGGCGCTCACGCTTTTCTGAGGAACAAAATAAATGCCAGAGGTCAATACGCTACTTGCTAACAGCGCGATAATAAAGAGCTTCTTGCGACCAAACATAGCGGCTAATTTGGACGTTGCTAATGCGCCGAAAATCGACACTACCAGCAGTGAAATGAAAAAGTAGCCTGTGAGTAGCTCATTGCCCATGTAATATTTGAAATAGTAGGCAATAACGCCATATTTGATGCCATTAAACATCATGGTTAGAAAACCCATTCCTAACAGAATTAGCCAGGGTTTATTGGAAAGCAGGTCGATAATATCCTGCTGAGAACGGGTGTTTTCGGCTTCAGGTCGGCGAGTTAACCGTTTAATTGCAATAGTAGTAAGCGCTATAACAGTAATGAAGATTGCCCCAGTTACAACGTCTCGATAATAAAAGAAGGCGGTTATTCCTGAAAGAGGAACTAGAATTAACGGTAGTTGCTTTCCCAAGTCGATGAGTTCAGATGTTAGTGAACGAGGAGCGGGCGCTACTTGGGTACCCGTCTCTGTTTTTGGAGAGTCTAGTTTAGTGTCTTGAGGCTTTGAAACCTGCTGCAACGTAACGCGCTCTTTCGTGGTAAAAACTGTTACACACATTAATATGACAAGCAACGTGGCAAACAACCACATGGTATATTGATACCCTACAGCAGTGTTCCCTTGGCCTAGCAAGTCCACCAGCATAGGCAAACAACCCATAACAAGCAGTCCACCAAAGAATGCCCCAGCAAAACGAAAGCCAGACAAACTTGTACGCTCTCTATCATCACTGGTCATCACGCCCATTAGCGCTGAGTACGGTACATTATTAACCGTATACGCTAAGGTTAGTCCGATGTAGGTCAGGTAAGCGTAAATGAGTTTGCCTGAATACGAGAGATCAGGTGTGGTAAAGCAAAGGACCATGAAAAGGCCAAGAAAAGGAGTGGAGCCTAATATCCAAGGGCGAAACTTTCCCATCTTAGTCTGGGTTCTGTCAGCAATCATTCCCATGATAATATCGGTCACACCGTCAGAAAGACGAACGACAAGAAATAGCATCGCAGCTGCAGCGGCTGTAATACCGAACGTATCGGTATAAAATACCGCCAAATATGCAAGTGCGCCCCGCCAAACTAAATTGGCCGCAGCGTCGCCCATGCCATAACCCACTTTTTCTTTTAATGTCAGCTTATGGTTCATTGCTATTTCCACTGTTGTTATGTTCGGCTTGCTATGAGCGCTTTGTAAGCATTGGCGCTAAGTTTAAGCGTACGCTTTTGCGTTTCAAAATCCACATAAACTAGCCCAAATCGCTTTTCATATCCTTCCGCCCACTCGAAGTTATCAAGGAGGCTCCATGCGAAGTAACCACTCACTTCTACTCCATCAATCACTGCGTTGTGTACCATGTTTAAATGGGCATTGTAGTAATCAACCCGATCAACATCATTAACAAGACCATCTTTGAGTTCGTCTGCCATTGCAGCACCATTTTCAGTTATAAAAATGGGAGGGAGCGTATATCGTTCGTTTAATGAAGTAAGTAAATCATAAAGCGCTTTTGGATAGATTTCCCAACCAATATCGGTCAATGGACCTTGATGAGGATGCTCGAAATACAATGCGCCTTTCTCTTCGGGCGCAGAATAGTGTAATCGCGTGTAGAAATTTACCCCTAAGAAATCGATGGGCTGACAGATTGTCTCCATATCACCAGCTTCAACTGGTGGTCTATCCGCTTCGTCTATATCAAATAACACTTCGGGGTAGCTTCCCTCCATTAAAGGCTGCATATACCATTGGTTGATATAGTCATCTGCTTTGCGGGTGGCTAAGAGGTCTTCTGTCTTTTGTGTGGCGGGGTAGCATGGCGTAAAATTCAATACTATACCGGCTTCGCTATTTGGGACATTTTTTCTAAGCACCTTCATCCCAAGGCCGTGTGCTAGCAAAATGTGATGAGCCGCAGTTCTTCCGTATTTTCTACCCGTTCTGCCCGGGGCGTGTACGCCTATTTCATACCCTAAATAAGCACTGCAAAAAGGTTCATTGAACGTTGCATAGGAAAAAACGGACTCGCCTAACGCCTGCGTTATTTTGTCAACATAGTCTTCAAATGCATAAGCAGTTTGTCGGTAAAGCCACCCACCTTTATCTTCCAGGTGCTGAGGGAGATCCCAGTGATAAAGGGTAACAAATGGCTTAATGCCTTTTTCATTTAACGCATCAACTAGCGTTTTATAAAAGGCAACGCCTTTTGGATTTAGCTCACCTTCTTGAGTGATAACGCGCGGCCAAGAAATAGAGAAACGGTAAGCGTCTACATTTAAGTCTAACAAAATGTCGAAATCTTCTCTCCACCGAGCAATATGATCACAGGCGACATCGCCATTGGAGTGATCAGCAATGGCTGAAGGCCGTTCACAAAATCTATCCCAAATACATTCGAGACGGTTATCGACATCCCCTTCTATCTGAAAACTTGACGTGGCAGTTCCATAAAGAAACGAATTTTTGAGTAAGGGACTGCCTGCGGGAAGCGAAATGCTGTTCATATGTCGATAACCTTTTTCTTACTGCACAAATTCTAAACGGATGCTGGCAGTACAATGAATCTGAAATAACAAAGCGGTTTATAGCACAAATAAAAAACAATTAGAAAGCGCTTTCTCATATTTATGTCATTTTTACGTTAATGGAATTAAGTGACTGATAATATTTCTATGGCTATCACAGGAATCTAATAGAGTTTTGGTTTTATTATAAATTGTTGAATATAATAGTTTTGTATTTTTTATGAGGAGTTTGGTGTTCTCCGATATAGTTGTTGTCTGTGAATTAATTGTAAAAAATGTGTTGATCTTAAACTTTTGTTGAATTAATGTTCGGAAAGCGCTTTCTTACGTCTGGGTATTCTAGCTTCTCTTTGGGAAAGCCCTTTCTGGCGGCGCGTAAGGTTCACAACACATATAAAAGCCACTATTAAAGAGAGATAGACCGTGACACAAACAACACCAAATAAAAGCAAGATCGCAGCAAGTTTGTCATTGATACTCGGGACCGCTTTGAGTAGCGGTGTGATGTCATCTGCGACGGCGCAAGAAACAGAAAAAGACATAGAAGTTATTCAGGTATCAGGTATACGAAGTAGTGTTCAAGAGTCGATGGGTATCAAGCGTGACTCTGCTGGTGTTGTTGATGCCATCTCAGCAGAAGATATTGGTAAATTTCCTGATACTAACTTAGCAGAGTCACTACAGCGTATTACTGGTATTTCAATTAGTCGGAATAATGGTGAAGGAAGCCAAGTCACAGCGCGTGGTTTTGGACCTGACTTTAATATGGTAACGCTGAATGGACGTACGATGCCTGGTTCTGCGTTACCTGGTGGTGGCGGAGCAGCAAATTCTCGCGCCTTCGACTTTTCTGACCTTGCTTCTGAAAGTGTTAGAGCGGTTGAAGTGTACAAAACAGGTAGAGCGAGTATTGCAACTGGGGGGATTGGGGCTACGGTAAATATACGAACAGCACGTCCCTTTCAAGCATCTGACAATGGCATTACCGCAAGTGTAGGCGCAAAAGCACTGCATGATACGACTAACCGTGTAGGTGATGATGTTACGCCTGAAGTATCTGGCTTCATCAATTACCTCAATGATGACAATACCTTTGGCGTTACGTTTACCGGTTCATTCCAACAGCGTGACAGTGCTGCACAAGGTGCGTTTGTGAACGAGTGGCGCGTAAATCCATTTGATGGCACGGTGCCCCAATCACCTGATCCAGCGAACCCAGATAGCGGTGACCCAATTGTGCTGAACAACGCACCAGCCATGGGACAGCTTTTCGCCATTCCCTCAGATTTACGTTATTACATGGCAGACCGAGAGCGTGAAAGAACGAATGCACAGCTAACGTTCCAGTTTGCTCCTTCAGAAAAAATGACGGCCACGCTTGATTACACCTATTCAAAGCAAGACTTATATGAAGCTCGAGCCGAGCAATCGATATGGATGGATGATAGGTACTTCACCGAACTAACCTTTGATGATGAAACGGTAAAAACGCCAGTATTAATCACTCAAGAACGCCGAGATTTGCTACCTCGTGATCTAGGCTTGGCGCTTCAAGAACTAAACCAAGTCAACGAAAACAAGTCGATCGGCTTAAACCTTGAGTACTTCGTAAATGACGAGCTAACTCTAGTCTTCGACCTTCATAATTCGACGGCGGAAGGACGCCCAGATGCGCCCTATGGAACGTGGACAAATCTTGGTTTAGGCGCAAACGTAGTTAAAGGGCAAGGTGTCGATTTCAGAGGTGACTTCCCTATTATGTTCGTCGATTTTGACGATGAAGCTCGTGATAATCTTAACGGTAATGGCGTGCTTGACCAAGATGATGTAGGTACATCGATATTGGACATGAATTTCTCGTCGCAAGACACCGAGATTACTCAAGCTCGTCTTGATGGCTCTTACGTTATGGATACCGGAAGCATTAACTTTGGTATTGAGTCACGCTCAATGGAGAGCACATCGCTCCAATCTCTTACCCGCCATACCATGGGCAACTGGGGAATTGAGAACCCGGGTGAGCTTCCTGCTGGTTCGTTAACACCGCTGGATTTGGCGAGTGAGTTTAGCGATTTCAATACTGAGGGGATGTTCTCTCAGGGCTTTACCGGTAGTGTTGCGCAAATTGGTGCATTCGCTGCTCAAGAATACGGTTTTGATTTTCTTGCCAACAACCCGTTTGCAACTAACCGTACGATTGAAGAAGACATAACTGCGGTTTATTTCGAATTGGATTTATCTGGCGAGTTAAACGGCATGGAGTACAACCTGTTGGCAGGTGTACGCTACGAAAATACCGATGTAACTTCAATTGCAAATATAAGTTTACCTAGCGGCATTGCGTGGGAAGGTAATAATGACTTCAACGTCCGTTTTGGAAGCGATATGGAAGATGTTGAAGTTGAATCAAGTTACGACCATGTACTTCCTGCATTAGATTTCGATATCGAAGTTGTTGAAAACATGATTGCGCGATTCTCTTACAGTAAGACAATAGCGCGGCCCACGTACAACAACTTGAGCGCCGCAGCGACAGTATCGCCTCAAAGCGGGCCGACAATTCTTACTGACAGCATTACCGCCACCGCGAGTTCAGGTAACCCATCGCTGATACCATTAGAATCAGACAACCTTGATCTTTCATTCGAATATTATTTCGATGAGACAAGCTATGTGTCTGTTGGTTTTTACGATAAGCGTGTTAAGAACTTTATCGGTAATGAACAAGTTGAAGAAAATATCTTTGGGTTGAGAGACGTTACCAATGGACCGCGTGCAGAGGCGGCTCGCGCTGAATTAGAGGCGCGTGGTATTCCAATTAATGACACGTCATTGTTTAACATGGTTGCTGCGATGGAAAACGGTATCGAGTATGACTCGTTGACTGACGAGCAGTTTGAGCAGCAATTCGATGTGCTGCCCAATAGCGAAGATCCGTTGATTACCTTCATTAACTCTAAACCTGTTAACAATAAAGCGGCGAATATTTACGGTTTCGAACTTGCTGCGCAGCACTTCTTTGGTGATAGCGGCTTCGGGGTACTGGCTAACTACACCACAGTGCAAGGTGATATTGGTTTTGATAATGACGCAAATCCATCGATAACTCAGTTTGCCCTTGTGGGACTAAGTGACACAGCAAACCTCATCTTGATGTATGAGAAAGATGCTTTGCAAGCGCGTATTGCCTACAACTGGCGTGATAAGTTCCTTGATACAACCTCTCAGTACATTAATGAGCCGGGCTATACCGAAGACTATTCACAAATAGACTTCAATGTTTCTTACGACATCACTGAAGATCTTACGGTGTCATTTGAAGGGATAAACATCACAGATGAAAATATCCGTAGACACGGCAGAACAAGTGCTATGTTGTGGAAATTAGATGAGCTTGGCGCTCGCTATGCACTGGGAGTTCGCTACAAGTTTTAACGATTGGGGTGTGTTTACCCGCTAAAGTGCTTAGGGTTGCGCTTTAGCGGGTTTTTTTGCCATAGTGCTGTTTGATTAGTAACCAGTAAATCGACTTAACATGTTTGTAGAAGTGCAGTGGGACATATCGTGGTTCTTAACGTATGAGTGATAACGAAAGTCATAGCAGTATGCATCGGGTCGTCATTGTCGGTGGTGGTACGGCTGGGTGGCTTGCAGCAGGGATACTTGCCGCAAAACTAAGCGCGAATCACACCGTTACCTTGATAGAGTCACCCAACATCCCTTCTTTAGGTGTGGGCGAAGGCTCTTGGCCGTCACTGCGCGATACCCTTCTTGATATTGGTATTAGTGAAACGGAATTCTTAACGGTGTGTCATGGTGCTTTCAAGCAAGGCTCCAGCTTTGTTAATTGGCGTAAAGGCGGGCACT
>NZ_JAFLMX010000154.1:0-1319 GCF_017849675.1 Alteromonas sp. AO-Serp | reverse complement strand
AGCGCGGTATTCGACTCCTGGTTAACGGCATCAGCCACGTCTGACAGCGTTAATCCGTAGGCTTGAAGCTTACCTTCGTCTATTTCAATAGACATCATAGGGTCGACAAAGCTGCCTGCACTGACTTCGCGAATGTCATCTGTTGCCAGTAAATCTCGCTCTAACTGCTCCCCCAAGTATTGAAGTGAAGCGTGGTCGACGTCACCATAGAGCTGCACCCAAATAGCGTGCTCTTGTCGGCGTGCTTTGCTTATAACTGGATTTTCAGCATCAGATGGGAAGTTAGAAATACTATCTACTTCGGTTTTGATGTCGTTGAAAAGCGTGTCTAAATCGTATTCGGTTTCCTTTTCTACCTGCACACTGGCGCCGCTGGCGTTCGAGGTAGACGTAATTCGCTTAATCCCAGGGATTGCCTCCAGCGCGGTTTCAATTTTGATAGCTATCCCTTCTTCTGCTTGTTTAGGATCACCACTATCGTATGTCATTGAAATGTTAACAAAGCGTGGCTCCATACTTGGAAATGCCTCTTTGCGGATATCGTTCATGGAAACCAAGCCAAGCACGATAAGGCTGACCATGAGCAAATTGGCCGCCACCGAATTTTGTGCAAACCAAGCGATAATTCCCCGAGGGCTTTCCCCGTTATGTCTATTACCTTTAGGCTCTTCGCTGCCATAAAATGGCGCGCCTTCTCGATTATTTGTCACTGGCTTGCCCTCCTGTTTGTCCTTCCACTACGGGCAGTACTTTAGTATTCACCAGATAGCTGTTTAGAGGACGTGCAACCACCAGCGCTTGATGCAATTCGCCAGCTTGCTCAGGCATGCTACCCCCGCTTAGTTCGGCCCCAACATCACCCGTAATGTCACTGATTTTTGGCGGGGTGATGTAGGCATAGCCTTCGCTTTCGAACAGTACCGAAGGCGTAAATTTTGCCAACTGTCCGGTAGATGGCATTACTAACCATACTTCTTGCTTTTGCGAGATAGCGGAAGCCGGCAGTTTCCAGACATTGTCGAGTGCTCTTCCTTCAATATCTGCCTGCACAAAGCTGCCGAATAAAAGAGGCGTTGAGTATGCTAACGGCTTTTCAACAACCGCTATGGCATTACGCTGACGCGTTGTATCACTTTGATGCCATTCAACGCGAACGATATTGGCAACCCAGGTATTTCCCGTAGTGGTATCGGTAAGCGTTACCGGCCAGTTATGGGAGGCAGCTCCAGTCAACTGCGTTTCTTCACCAGAAGGTAGTTGAGCCCATTGGCTATGTGAAAGGCCAATTGCCACTACGGCAATATCTGCAGAATAGAGTG
>NZ_JAFLMX010000091.1:0-1527 GCF_017849675.1 Alteromonas sp. AO-Serp | reverse complement strand
GAGACAGACCCATCTATTAAAGGCGCCTCTGCTACGTCTCGAACCAAGCCTGCCACGCTTTCAACCGGACTGGTTGTACAGGTGCCTGAATACATCAGCACTGGCGAATGGATTAAGGTAAACACCGAGGAACGCAAGTTCCAAAGTAGAGCGGATAAGCACTAAGCAACCAATACATCAGCTGACGCCACCTTTGCCGGTGCGCAGCGATTGAAGAAAAAAGGGTTCATTTTGAACCCTTTTGTTTATCTTAAGATAATCGATACTTATTTAGCGATATTAGCCTGCGTTGGCAATGCGCTAAACGCACCATACTGCGTTACCGTGTAAGCACCACAGCGGATAGCAAATTCCGTAGCTTCGCTTACATTCTCGAAGTTCTCCGCCCACGCGTCGAAGTCATCAGCGCTTTTCACTTTTGTAGATAGGAAATATAAGAAGCCACCAATAAAAGAGTCACCCGCTGCCGTCGTGTCTTTTACATCCATTTTAGGTGACGCTAACGTGCCGCTGAAGGACTTGGTAATATAGTGAATGGGCTCACCACCATCGGTGACTAGCACCACTTTAACGCCACTATCTAACCACTGCTGAACCTTTGTATCAGCATTTTCTTCGCCATATAGCTCTGCGAGTTCTTCTCGGCTAGCCTTTAAAACAGACACTTTCTTTGCAGCTTCATCTATACGTGACGGCGCATTCGCCGTGTCATCCCAAAACGCTGGGCGATAGTTAATATCCAAACACACCATCATGCCGTTTTCCTTCGCCTTGTTCAGAATAAACTCGGTACCAGGAATAAGTTCAGGGCCTGAAATAGAACCTGAGCAAAAATGAAGCACTGTATTTTTATCACAATCTATCGTCGACAAATCTTGCTCTGAAATGTGTTTATGCGCGGCATTATCAACATAAAAATCAAAAGAGCGTTCGCCGTCTGCATCCAAGTTTACAAATGCCAGAGCCGTATTACCTTCTTGTGTAGTCCACACGAAGTCAGTGTTTACTTTGTAATGCTCTAGCATTTCTTTAAGAAACGCGCCAAAAGTATCGTCACCTACTTTCGAGACCATCGCACTCTCACCACCTAGCTGAGCTACAGCGACTGCCACATTAGCAGGTGCACCACCCGCGTAGGGCTGGAAAGGTTTCATTGCTGGTATGTTGCCATCTTTGGGCGCAGCACCTTGGCTTAACATATCAATTAGCACTTCACCTAAACATAAAATCTTCATACCAGCCTCACTTAACAGAATTTAAAAATTGCAGCTTACCTATGCACAGTTCGCGCAAGGTTAACGAATCGTTAATTAATTGGGGCATAGTATTGTCGAAAGAATCAATTAAATCAACCTAATTGATTTAACCTTTTGCGCAAAAATCAACGGGTGTGATAGGGTTGACCTAGTACTGTCGAATAAAGTTATGTCTGAACAAGTACCTACACCATTTCTTAAATTTGATACACGGCTAGGTTGTTATTACACTCTAGCTTCTTAAAACGATAGATTGTAAATACATTGAATA
>NZ_JAFLMX010000287.1:0-11929 GCF_017849675.1 Alteromonas sp. AO-Serp | reverse complement strand
TCTACATCAAGGTGACACAACAAAGAGTACGGACATTTTAAACTCGCCCTTCGGGAAGGTCTGGCAAGCTTCCTAGCTTCATTCTGGGAATTTGAAAGGAAACAGCCAATCCTGCATTCCCACGCTTCGCTAGGAAACTTGCCAGCGCCTTCTGAGTTGGTAATGATCTATGCGGATTGGTATATCTGCCGCCTCGCGGGGGGCGATTAATTTGCTTGAGTCACTTCACAGAAGTCTGACCTTAACAAATGATCTTTTTTTAAGGTTTGCTCAGTATTGTTAGTACTGAAGGATTTATTTTGGTGCGCGATACACCTAAGCGCTTGAACGCCCCTCATGTTTCTTAGAGGCATTTTTTAGCAAAGGGTTCCCGCCAAAAATTCAATACAGGAACAGTAATGAACAAGCTACTATCCGCATTTTCTTTAGTTTCAATAGCCTCGTGCACCTCAAGCTTCGCTAATGCCGACGAACTTCCCTTTAATTTAAGCGGTCATGTTAGGGTTAACTACGGGCATCAAGACTGGCAAATTCCCGAGTTTAGAGATGGTTTCGAATTTGAATCATTCAAACTTGGCGTGTCGGGTGAGTCAGATCAATTTAGCTATAAAGCCGAATATCGATGGTACGAAAACACCGACTTCGACACAGTAAGGTTCGCCGACCTGACTTATCATTTCGATGAGCAAACCGAGATTACAGCAGGTATAACCCAAACACCGTTTGGTTTGCAGCCCTTTGCCAGTAACAACTTTTGGTTCTCGGTAAATTATTACCTTGGCTTCGAAGATGATTACGATGCTGGGGTGAAAATAAACCACGATTGGGGCAACTGGGATTTTCAAGCCGCCTATTTTATGAACGACGAGTACAACGATGCCGCTGAGTTCGGGCGCTATTCGTTCGACGTGGCGGACGACGGTGAATATCGAAATAAAGAAGACGGCCAATACAATTTACGTGCTAACTACACAGCAAACTTTATTCGCGGAGGCACTACCGATATTGGCGTGTCTTACCAATACGGCAACATCTTAAACCTGGATACCCTGGACGATGGTGATATGAATGCCTATGCCGTGCATATGCGCCATACCCAAGGCGACCTGAAGGTCGAACTGCAGTATATCGACTATGAATACGATTTGGCTGCACCAGAAGGGCAAGCGGACGATCGCATAGCGCTATCCTCTTTCACCTTCCCGTTCTTAGCCGCGGCCGACGGTAAAACCTATTCAGCAAACCTTGTGTACTCTGTGCCTTATAAGTTTACTCACATAGAATCACTTACTTGTTACTCAGAGTACAGCGTGGCAAAAGGTGAAGGAAGTGAAGGGAAAAACTCGTCGCAGTGGATAAACGGCTGTAGCTTTGGCTGGGATAAATTGTTTGTATATGTAGATAGTATCCAAGGCAAAAACATGTGGTTCTCAGGCGGTCCGGGCGTGGGACTCGACTTAGGTGGTAGACAAGAAACTACCCACCGCCTGAACATAAACCTTGGTATTTACTTCTAATCACTAACAGGACTTTGACATGCGATTACTATTAATAGCGACATTTATACTAGCGCTAGTTCCAATGCAAAGTTTTGCCCATGCGTGGATGAAACTGCGAATAGCGACCACAGAGTATGCCCCTTATACGTCAACTGACATGCAGCACGACGGTTATATCAATCACATTATCGCTGATGCGTTTTTAGAAACGGGCGTTGTGGTTGAGTTTGTATCTTTACCCTGGGAAGAAGCGCTTGAAGCAACACTGAAAGGCGAATACGACGCCATTTCATACGGCAATTTTGTGCGCGCCCGGGAAAGTGAGTTTTTCCACAGTAACCCTATTAGTGCGGAAAGCTTGGTGTTTTATGTTAATGCTGAAAAGGGTCCTGATACTTGGGCTGAATTAAGCGACTTAAAAGACCTGAAGATGGGCGTAACGGAAGGGTATTTATACAACGATGAACTTGCCGCTTACATTAAAAGCAGCAGTAATGTTGTGGAAAGTGCCACAGACAAAGACAATTTACAGGCGCTGATTGACGGTAAAATTGATGTTTTTCCCATTGATGAGTTAACCGGATGGTACTTGCTTCAGCGTGATTTCGATAGTGGCGACCGCAGAGATGTGATGCCCATTAAGCCGTTTATCTCAACTGTAACCACGCATCTGTTAGTGCCTAAAGGCGAAAGTGACAGTCAGCTTATTCTGTCGCTATTTAATAAAGGGTTAGAAGAGTTAACGCTGGACGGAAAACTGACCCGCTTTAAACGCCTTCTAAAAGAAGGCTACTATCAGCATCCGCAGAAAAAAGTGAATTTTGACAGACGTTAGCTGGCGTTTCAGGCCTAAGGGGCTATATAAAAGCCCCGCTGGCTAAACGCCAAAGGCATAGTAAATTAAACTAAAAGGGCAGTGCGATAATAAAAATAATCTATATACTTCAGTGCACATAATACTGATGTAATGGTTATTTCCTAATGCGCAGCCCTTTATTTGTGCGACTTTACGGGCGTGGTCGTTTTCGCTCGCTGTTGAGCACATGCCTGCTGCTAATACTCGTTGTTATTTGCCCGCTAGCCAATGCGTCGAGTGATGAAATAGCCTTTGATGTCTCTGGCTCGTTTAGAGTGCGCTACGAGTCGTTGAATAACCCTATATTTCCAACATCATCAGCTGCACGAGAACAAAGTAATCAGCGTCTTTCAACACGCTTTATCGTGAATTCTACGGTAAGTTATCAAAACCTCGCGGCAACGATCGAAATACGTGACTCGCGAGTATTTCTTGACGAAAACGATCCAACGCTAACGGCCAATCAGGTTAATACACTAGAGCCTACACAGTTTTTCATCACCTACAAACCTGAACGAGAATCTAGCTTATACGAAGTGTCTGCGATAAAGGTAGGGCGTATGGAGCTCGACTACGGTAGTCGCAGGCTATTGGCCAAAACAGCCTATCGCAATGCCACCAATAGCTATGATGGAATTGTGGTGGAAGCAAGAGTTGCAGATTGGCAAGTACATGGCGTTTACGTGCTGCCGGTATCTCGCTTTCCTACTGACAGTGAAAGTCTGGACGGGAACGAACGCGCGTTCGACAAAAGCTTTAGCGAACGAAAATTCTTTGGTGTGTACGCTGCGTCAAAAGACAACAACGTCAAGCTGCAAAGCTACTGGTTAAAAGAAGACGATAGTGAAGCGCTTGCCACCAGAAACCGTGATCTGTACACATTGAGTGTGGACTATACCCAGCCTTTCGATAATGGCCTGATAACAAATATAGAGGTGGTGGGGCAAACGGGAACTTCTTTTCAAACCGCATCTGCTAACGATACAGACGAGAAAGACGTTCGTGCATATATGCTGTTTGGTTATGTTGGGAAACAGGTTACAGACAACACCTTTCTTAGAGCTGAAGTTGACTATATCAGTGGCGACAACGACACAAGCGATGACACAATCTCTGACTTTGATACCTTATACGGCGTGCGACGTTTTGATTTCGGACCTACTGATGTATATCAGGCTATGCCACGTAGAAACCTAAAAGCAGTGGGGCTTCGAAGCGTGTCTAAGCCAGCAAAAGCTCACAATATTATGCTTGGTTACAAAGCCATGTGGTACCAAAAAGCACCTCAAGACGTGGACAGTTTCATTGGCCATCAAGTGGAAGCTCGCTGGCGTTATCAAGTGCGACCCGAGTTGCGATTAGTGCTAGGTGGAGCCTACCTCAAAAAAGGAGAGGGTTTTGCGCGTGGAGATTACAGCGACAACAGCGCCTTTTTATTCACTGGCGCTTTGTATACCTTTTAAAATCTCCGGCTAAATAGCCCGCGTAAACTGGGTACAGCTGCTTACACTACAAGCCATGCAGATGAGCGCGTACTCTCTTTTCTGTTTATTATATTACTGATATGGTTAACGGCTATTTTGAAATGCCCATTTAGAGGTTGCCTTGTCGTATTCAGCTGAAACATCGTTTTTTGCCCGTTGTATTGCACTATTAAAATTACTCGGCCCGGGTGTGCTTATGGCAACAGCGGCGGTAGGCGGTAGTCACTTAGTAGCATCAACTCAAGCGGGGGCGAAGTTTGGTTGGCAGTTAGCGCTGCTTATATTGGTAGTTAACTTACTCAAATACCCATTCTTCAGAGCAGGCGTTAGCTACACCATCAGTACAAAACAAACCCTTCAGCAAGGGTACTTGGGAATGGGACGACGATATTTGGCCATTGCCTTGGGTTTGAATACCATTGCGTCGGTGGTCAATGCTGCAGCGCTGTTGTTGTTTGCAGCAAGCTTACTGTCGTATTTTATTCCTTTCGATATCGCCATAACGTTGTCAGCTTCAGTGGTTTTGGCACTTATTTTAATCATTCTACTCGCTGGCCATTTTGAAGGATTGGACAATATCGCCAAAGGCATAATGGGTGTGCTTGTGGTGGCGACAGTCGCCGTATTCGTGGTGGCACTAAGCAATTATTCTGCTTCACCAGTACCTGCCGTGGCACCGCCTTCGCCTTGGACGCTCGCTACATTAGGCTTTTTAGTCGTCACAATGGGGTGGATGCCTGCGCCTATTGAAATATCGTCCATTACTTCACTTTGGTTAAAGCGCCAGTGCAAAGGGCAAGCCGTAACGCCAAAGTCGGCCCTTTTCGATTTTAATTTAGGTTATGCAGTGACGGTGCTACTCGCATTGTTGTTTTTGGGCTTAGGTGCATTAATTTTGTATGGCAGCGGTACAGAGCTAAGTACCAGCGGTATCGGCTTTTCCCATCAGTTAATTAGCATGTACTCATCAACCATTGGACAGTGGGCGCATTGGCTTATCGCACTGGTTGCATTTTTGTGCATATTTGGTTCGGCGCTAACCGTTTACGATGGTTATGCGAGGGTGGTTGCCGAAGCAATAGCGCTTCTTTTTAATAAAGACAAAAACGCACGAAATACGCTGGTAACGCCGGTGTTGCTGTTTATGGCAGTGGCGAGTTTTATTATTGTGTTGTTCTTTAAATCTGCGCTATTGGCAATGTTAGGCTTTGCGATGACGCTGGCCTTTGTTACTACTCCAATGTTTGCTTGGCTTAACCATAAGCTTGTGACACAAACCAAGCTTCATCAAGACGCGGCACCAAACGTGGTAGTGAAGCTGCTTAGCTATTTAGGCCTAATCTATCTATTTGGGTTTTTAATGGTGTTTATATGGTGGAAGTGGTTTAGCTAGTCACTTCCTACCGGAACGAGAGCGCAAAGCACTTTAGGTGCTGCGCAAGTCTCGCCTTAGTAAATTAGTTTAATTACGCGCACTTATGCGAGCCCTAGCGCAATACTCATCTATACTGTAGATGACATCGTTTGAGGAGTTCGCAGCTTGGTGCGTGGCAAAAAACTATTTCCTTCAACCCTTTTATTATGGGGTAAGCGTATCATGCTGCTTTCACTTATGAGTGCGGCAATGTGGGGCTGTTCAAAAGAACCGCAGCAAACTATCCACTGGCACAATGCTTACGATATTGAGCGCGAACTTCATCTTTTGGGGCAGCAAGAAGACCCTCGCGAAATCTACAAAAGGCTTCAAGGTATTAAGCAACAAGCTTCGCTACAGCTTTCTCAAATGCGTGAAGCAGGTAATCAGGACCCGCTATTTAGGGAATGGTTGGAGTCGCTACGCATTAGCTTATCGTTAGCCCCCTTGTACGGCGATACCATTGAAACGTGTAGCGTGTGGCAAGGCGCCATGGAAGACGCTTGGGGAGTGGGAATAGTGCAGTTTAATGAACGAGCCAAACTCGTGTGGCGGGTAATGGTGGCTACCTGCAACGCACGAGTTCGCTCGGTATAGTACTAGGTTTTACTTAGTATAAACGGGGCGAGCCGCTGTTAGCGTTGCCACTTTATCTATCACTTGCTGTACTACTGTATTGTCTTCCGGCGCTGTTAACACATCACAAATCCAATGGGCTAATTGAGCACAGTCTTCTTCACTAAAATTGCGTGAAGTGACCGCAGGTGTGCCAATCCGAATACCACTTGTAACGAATGGCGACTGCGGGTCGTTGGGTACTGTGTTCTTATTTACCGTTATATTCACGCTATTTAATATCGCGTCGGCTTCTTTCCCCGTCATTCCTTTGCTTACAAGACTTAGCAGGAACATGTGGTTGTCGGTTCCATTAGATACTACGTCAAAGCCACGCTTCATAAACACATCAGCCATAGCTTGTGCATTAATGACTACCTGCTTTTGATAAGCGCGGAACTCTGCTGTCATGGCTTCTTTAAGCGCTACCGCTTTTGCGGCGATAACGTGCATAAGTGGTCCACCCTGAATACCAGGGAAAATTAATGAATTGAATTTCTTTTCAAGCTCGGGGTTTGACTTACACATAATAAGCCCGCCACGAGGACCACGTAGTGTTTTATGGGTGGTAGTAGTAACCACGTGAGCCGCGTTAATTGGCGAGGGATAAACACCGGCCGCAACAAGGCCTGCAACATGTGCCATATCTACGAGTAAATACGCGCCTACACTATCAGCGATGTCTCTAAACTTCTGCCAGTCGACCACGCGAGAGTAAGCGGAAAAGCCCGCTACAATCATTTTTGGCTTGTGCTCTTTAGCCAAGGCTTCTACTTGGTCATAGTCAATTTCACCGGTTTCTGTGTTCAAGCCATACTGAATCGCGTTGTATAGTTTTCCCGAGAAGTTAGGCTTTGCACCGTGTGTGAGGTGCCCACCGTGATCAAGGCTCAACCCAAGAATGGTATCGCCCGGGTTTAATAGCGCCATATAAACTGCAGTATTCGCTTGAGAGCCAGAGTGAGGCTGCACATTCACATAGTCCGCTTCAAACAATGCTCTAGCTCTGTCGATAGCAAGCTGTTCTACTTTGTCCACCGCCTCGCAGCCACCGTAATAGCGCTTGCCCGGATAGCCTTCTGCATACTTATTAGTTAGCTGACTGCCTTGCGCCTGCATAACAGCTTTGCTGGTGTAGTTCTCCGATGCAATCAGTTCAATGTGATGTTCTTGGCGTTCGTTTTCTTGCGCAATAAATGCTGCGATATCTGGGTCTTGTTCGTGAAGGTGCTGGTTAAGTGGGTTCATGCTGGCTCCTAAATGTCATTATTTTGTATCTGATACTAGGAGTGTAAAAAGAATAAATAAAATTAATAAAAAATATGGCATTATAACTTTATTAAATGGACTTGTGAGCAAGTTTGGCATCAGTAAGGCAAAACAGCAGGCAAAGCTAATAGAGAGGTGTACAGCAAAGTAATGAAAAACTTATCGATAGATTTTCTGCGTTCGTTCGTGCTTATTGCACAGACGGGTAGCTACACTCAATGTGCCGAGCAGCTTCAGCGCACACAGCCTGCCATTAGCTTACAGATAAAAAAACTAGAAGAAATGATTGGGGAAAAGCTATTTTCCCGCGACAAAAACCGCTTGGCACTGACTGGCGCTGGTAGTCGCTTATTGTCGTATGGTGAAAAGATAGTGGCACTGAACGATCAGGCGATGGCCGAATTCGGCAAACCGCAGGTTACGGGAAATATTCGGTTAGGCATTCCCAGCGAATTTAGTACAACGCTTATGCCTAAAATTATTCGACGGTTCACGCAAACCTATCCGGAAATATCGCTAGAGGTGCATTGTGCG
Organism: Alteromonas sp. AO-Serp; assembly: GCF_017849675.1. Lineage (NCBI taxonomy): Bacteria > Pseudomonadati > Pseudomonadota > Gammaproteobacteria > Alteromonadales > Alteromonadaceae > Alteromonas > Alteromonas sp. AO-Serp. Next base: position 4,258 of record NZ_JAFLMX010000287.1, on the reverse strand, counting down.
CTAAGTAAAGACTTACTTAGTGAGCCGCTTAAAAGTCAGTTCGATTTAATTCTTTCGCTACAAGAAACACCTGATCCTCAGCAAGACGGCTACATCATTTCAGATCAACTGGTATGGGTGGGGAGTCAGCGCTTTGTAAATAGCGTGCCTGCTAAACTGCCTATTATTGCTGCACCGTCGCCGTGTATTTACCGCAAGCGAGCAACTAATCTTTTATCGGCCATCAAAAAACCGTGGCAGGTGGTGTACACCATTGCTGACTTAAACGGCATACAAACGGCCATTAACGAAGGGCTGGGTATAACCGTTCTTGCAAAAAGTTCGGTGCCGCCTGGGCTACACGTTTTATCTAACTCAGAAAGTTTACCCGAGCTTGGGCATGTGGGTGTTTGTTTAGTTAACCCTCAGAAAGTGTCATCGAAAGCGATTAGCTTGCTTACTGAAACCATTACCAACGAAGTCGCAAACTTTTAACAGGAAATAGCAGGGGATAGCTAGCGCGCTTGCTAAACAACAACAAGGCAAGCGCACCGAAAGGAGTAACAGCTTTTCAATAAAGGCCGTCTATGCCTTTTTAACAAATTGTGCAGTCAGCATCATTTCACCCGCGCCATCTACCTTACAGTCTAGCTGGTGGTCTTTGGCATCTTTTACGTGTCGGATAACGGCTTTGGTTCCAATTTTAAGTACCAATGAACTGCCTTTTACCTTCAAATCTTTTGCTAGCGTAATTTTGTCGCCGGCGACTAACGGTGTACCGTTGAAGTCTTTAGCTGAGACTTCCTCTTCTACCTCGTTCGGGTTCCACTCGTGTCCACATTCAGGGCAAATAAGTAGAGGCTGATCTTCGTATACATATTCTGATTGGCAATGCGGGCAAGGAGGTAATGACATGTGGAGTTCTCTTAAAATACTAAATTAAAGCGCTCGGGTCATAAAGTGGCTGTTGGGATCGATTGAATAACTGCCAAATGGACTGCAATCAACAAAACCAAACTTTTTGTATAGGGTTCTGGCCGCTAAAAAGTAGTCTTGCGTTCCTGTTTCTAAACTTACCGAACTAAACCCTTTCATTTTCGCATGTTCTAGGGCAAAAAGTAATAACTGAGACGCTACACCGCATCCTCTGAACGGCTTGGCTGTGCGCATAGATTTTAGCTCGGCGCTATGTGTATCAAGGGTTTTAATAGCGACGCAGCCCGCAAGCTGTTGCTGCTTCCAGCCACTAAAAAAAGTAATGTTCGAAGCTTTTAGTGCTTCAACATCCAATGCATGTACGCTCTCAGGTGGCGATGTAGCATACATATCAGACAAATGCTCTTCTAAAAGCGCTAGCACTTCTCCTCCGGTGAGATCATCAATAATAATCTTCATGTGCTTTGGCCATTAGGTATATTCTGAGTAGACGGCGGTACAAGCCTGTTTGTTAAGTGCTTAAGGGTTTAGTCATGTTAAAAAAGCGGTCGTCTTCACTTTTAATGATAAATCCCACTTTTTTATAAAGCGAAACTGCAGGGCTAACTTTGAATACTCGTAAGTCAAGCGAGTTAGTATTGGCCCCTAACGCTAGTCTTTCTGCTTCTTCAATGGCAGCACTACCTATGCCTTTGTTCTGTGCGCTGGGTATGACCTGAAGGTCGCGCAATATACAGGTGTTACCGTCGTATTGAAGGCGCATCACCCCCACCGTTTCACTGTCTACTTGAATGTCGTAATTAATGAGCTCTGCGGTAACCCCAAGCACTTTTTCGGCGTCCCAATCAGGCGCAAACTGAGCGTAATAATCGCGCATGTTATTAAAGGTAAACTCAGCAGCCCTTGGTAGGTTCGTACTTGGAATAAAGGTAATCTTCATCGCGTTTTCTTCGTTATTTATTGCAAGCAAGACTCTTATCCGTGACTTCTTGGTGCGAACATAATTATCGCCATACCAATCAAAGCGACAAAGGTGCCCACCAAGTCCCATAACGTTGGCTTCACACCATCAATAAGCCAAAGCCACATAATAGCCATAAAAATATAAACACCACCGTAAGCGGCGTATACGCGCCCGGCAGCGGTTGGGTGAAGTGATAACAGCCAAGCAAAAAGCGCGAGCGATATAGCCGCTGGTACTAACAACCATATGGACTTGTCTTCTTTCAACCATAAATAGGGCAGATAGCATCCAACGATTTCAGCAAGTGCAGTAATAACAAACAAACCAATGGTTTTTAATTCCAACGGGCAGACCTCTTTTGAAATACTGATGGTGAGCAATCAATGCTCTTTGAAAAGGGCATTAGAGCGCCACTCGCACGCCATGCTAGGAAACTATCTTTCACTAGTTATCGTCGCTTTCAGAGCTAAACAAGCCTCTAAAAAGCGCGGTAAGTGCTCCAGACACCGTATCTTCTATAGCATCGTTTTTGTGGTCACGCTTTTTGCTGTATCGGTTAGTAGATTCTTCTCGCTGTCTTTTTTCAGCACTGGCACTAGCCCCATCAAGAAAGTCTCTTGCAGCCCTATCAGAAGTTGAAGCGCACCCTGTTGAGATTACGCATATTGACAAGATTACTATCAATTTAATCTTCATGTTATCTAAATTCCTATCACCGTATAACATCTAATAAAGGGCATAATAAAGTGTAGCGTAACAACGAATCGTCATGTACTTTGCTTGCTCATACCTCTAATTGCAAAGAAGTAATAGATTAAAAAACCCAACCACGAAAAGAAAAGGGAAATGGCCCCCCATGCTAACTTGTGTATGCCTTTAGCTTTTTTGGATGTTAAGGCAATTAACGCTGGTAGAAGTGTAAGGCTGAAAAGCACGACAAAAATAATGATTTGCCAAAAACTCATATTAAAAGAACTCCTTATCTTTTGGTTTTTAATTACAAGGGCTGCACCAAGTTCACCGAATGTAGACATCTAACCTCTACTCGTTTCAATATCCATTGGTTTCAACGAATTATTTTTTATTTACTTGAACTACAGCCTATAGAATCAAATTTTCTGAATTACACACTATAGTCTTAATCGTCTTTTTGTTAAGACATTTACTGCGATTTTTGTTTTGAAGCGTGAGGCATAATAGCGTAAAAAACTGAACAAATTGCTATTACATAAAAAGAATGGAAGAAAAAGCCCACCATATTTAACGCATCTGCTTCACACTGTGTTTGCAGGCCAGAGCAAAAAAAGAACTCCACTACGAATGAAGACAGTACTCCTAAGCCAAAAATTGCCATATAACTGAACAACGGTTTGAGCTTTAGAATTCCAATAATCAGCAAAACAACAACTACTGGAATAACAATAATTAGCGGGGTCTGCATAAATCCCTCTTAGATTGATTTGGCTACTCACAATCCTGTGAAAGAAACTTGGTAGATTACGGCCTGTTAAACCAAATATAAACTGCATACAATAAACAACCAAGTTAGTGATATACCGAGTACTATTTTTAACGTTGGTAACTTAGTTTGTGTTAATGAATAAATCGCATATGAAGCGGGAATGACAGCGAGACAGCCTCCAAGTACTAAGCCTTTAAAAAATCCTGCGATTAGCCCCCATTCATCTGCAATAAATGCATAAGCCCAAGTGACTCCCCAGGCTACAAAGCAAAATGAAAGCAATAACTTGGCTATTCTGGCTTTTACCTTTACATTTTTACTTTTCATAAATATCCCGTTAGATAGTTACCAGAGGTAAATAACGACTTAACATTGTGTCTTCCCTAGGGAAGATACAGTCGTGAGACGAACTTGGCTGATTAGTAAGGCCGACATCTATTTTGAAAGCACATGGCTTAAGGCTACGTGAGCCGTGTTGTCTATTTCATCAGCTTTACTACGCATTGTTTGAAAGTCTCTACTTTCGCACTTAATTCAGGGGGGAGTATTTCGGTACCGTCTGTTAAATCTAGAATGCCTGACACTACTGGTTTGTCAGCTGTCGTATCTATCTTAGCATTTATGGTCATGGAAAAGTTGTAGCCGCTTGGGAGTAGAGATGCGCATTTTTGGACTGAATTTAAGGGAGCTGGGTTACTAAATGATTGAAAGGCTAACAGTGAAGATAGCAAAGTGGCTGAGCCAATAAAAAGAGCTCTTTTGTTCATGGTAATTCCTTTTAACGTATTTTGCTGTCCCAAACTTCGACCTTAACTGATCTACAAAGTTCTGTAGCTAACGTCGCAGCGAACGTGCTCATTGGCTTGATAATCATTGAGCCTCCTCCCTATCAGCATAAACAGAGTTTATCCTAATAG
>NZ_JAFLMX010000175.1:0-5532 GCF_017849675.1 Alteromonas sp. AO-Serp | reverse complement strand
CCATTTACATTGTGTTGATAAAGTAATATAATCCACAGCGATTAAAGCGATAACTTAATTTCTCGCTGCTACCACACACTACCAACGCTATGTTCTTCTAATGGCGCTTTTTATTGCCTGGTTTCTTTATGCTTGGCTTTTCAGGAGTTGGTTTTTCTAGCGAGTTACGGGAGCTAACTACGTACCATGTCCTTGTGGAACCAATGCCTTGAAAGATTGCGTCAAGAATTACCAACGCAGCAGTTTAGTATGTGGATACGACCGCTTGTTTGTGAAGAACAACAAGGCGTGGTTGCACTCTATGCTCCCAATCGTTTTGTACTTGATTGGGTAAGAGACAAGTACCTGAATAATATTACCGCACTACTAAAAGAGTTTGCCGGAAGTGACGCACCACAATTGCGTTTAGAAGTGATGAATCGTCACAGCGTAAGCCGTAGTCAGCCTGTAAGTACCAGCGGATCTTCGCCTGCTCCAAATACGCCTAATAATCAACCAAGTAAGCCTAGTGCACCTGCGGGCGGTCAAGGGTATCAGAACTATAATACTAGTAGTCAGCCTGTTCACAGCGGCAGTAATGGGCAGCACACATCGTCTTATTCACCAATGTCGAATAGCGGTATGCCATCATCGGCAAGCCAAGCGGGTGATCAAGGACAAAACAATGCGTTTTCAAAATCACCTTCATACACACAGGGTATGGATCTAAATGATCGCGGTGCGCAAAACCACGACCGTAATGGATATAATGCATACGCATATCAAGCGCCAAGATCGTCTACACCGCCGAAAGTGATCCCGATCCCTGAGGCGATGAAGCATAAAAGTAATATTAATCCGACTTATCAATTCGACAACTTTGTCGAAGGTAAATCTAACCAGCTAGCACGTGCGGCTGCAACTCAAGTCGCAAATAACCCAGGCGGTTCTTACAACCCACTGTTTATTTACGGTGGTACGGGCTTAGGTAAAACTCACTTATTACATGCAGTGGGTAATGGCATCGTAGCTAATAACGGTGACGCTAAAATTGTGTATATGCATTCAGAGCGTTTCGTACAGGATATGGTTAAGGCACTACAAAATAACGCTATAGAGGACTTTAAGCGCTTCTATCGCAGCGTTGATGCGTTACTTATCGATGATATTCAATTCTTTGCTAATAAAGAGCGTTCACAAGAAGAGTTCTTCCACACGTTCAATGCGCTTCTTGAAGGTAACCAACAAATCATCCTTACTTCTGATAGATATCCTAAAGAGATTGATGGGGTAGAGGATCGATTGAAATCGCGCTTCGGTTGGGGTTTAACTATTGCTATAGAGCCACCAGAGCTTGAAACCCGAGTAGCTATTTTGATGCGCAAAGCGGCAGAGAACCGGATTCACTTACCTAATGAAGTGGCGTTCTTTATAGCTAAGCGATTGCGTTCAAACGTACGTGAGCTCGAGGGGGCACTTAACCGTGTTATTGCTAACGCAAACTTTACCGGTCGCCCTATCACTATTGATTTCGTTCGCGAAGCGCTTCGAGACCTTCTCGCACTTCAAGAAAAATTGGTAACCGTTGATAATATTCAGAAAACCGTCGCAGATTATTATAAGATAAAAGTAGCTGATATTTTGTCTAAACGACGTAGTCGTAGTGTGGCGCGTCCTCGCCAAGTCGCGATGGCGCTGGCCAAAGAACTTACCAACCACAGTTTACCTGAACTAGGAAACGCGTTTGGTGGACGAGACCACACTACGGTTTTACACGCTTGTAGAAAAATAGAGCAGCTAAGAGAAGAAAGTCATGATATAAAAGAGGACTATAAGAACCTCATTAGGACTTTGTCTTCCTAACACCACGACCTTAGAGGCGAGATAGCACTGCGATGAAATTTACTATAAGCCGCGAACAATTTTTACAACCCCTACAGTTGGTATCTGGTGCTGTAGAGCGTAGACACACACTGCCAATTCTTTCCAATGTTCTCATCAAAGTAAGTGAGGACGCACTTTGGCTTACTGGTACAGATTTAGAGGTAGAACTAATTTCTAGCGTGAAATTAGAAGGTGAATTCACGGAAGGTGAAATTACTGTTCCTGCTAAAAAGCTGTTTGATATAATTCGCGGTATTTCTGAAGGAACAGATATTCATTTCTCGTTAGACGGCAGCAAAGCACTTATTCGTGCCGGTCGAGGTCGTTATACGCTTTCTACTTTATCTGCCAACGACTACCCAAATCTAGAAGACTGGGAAGGCGAAGTTGAGTTTGAATTATCGTGCAGTGATCTAAAACGTCTTATTGATGCAACGAGCTTCTCAATGGCTCAACAAGACGTACGTTATTACTTAAATGGTATGTCCCTTGAAACGGAAGAGAATATCATTCGTACCGTTGCAACAGACGGTCACCGCCTTGCACTTTGTCGCCTACACTATGAGACCGCTTTGCCATCTCGTCAGGTAATTATTCCACGTAAAGGTGTGTTAGAAATTTCTCGTCTTATTAGCGAAGATGACAAATCTCTTAAGGTGCAAATAGGCGCCAACCATCTTCGAATTTTCTCAAACGATTTCATTTTTACTTCGAAATTAGTTGATGGCAGATTTCCTGATTATCGCCGTGTTTTACCTCAAAATGGCGACAAGGAAATTATTGCGAGTAAAGCTGTATTAAAAGAAGCTTTTTCACGTGCGGCCATTCTATCTAACGAAAAGTTTAGAGGCGTACGATTAAACTTGTCTTCTGGTGAGCTTAAGATAACGGCTAATAACCCAGAGCAAGAAGAAGCGGAAGAAATCGTTGATGTTCAATATCAAGGTGACGATTTAGAAATTGGCTTTAACGTTGCCTATCTAATTGACGTATTGAATGCGCTTGGATCTGATGGCGTTAAAGTGAGCCTATCAGACTCAAACGCGAGTGCGCTAATTGAAGATGATGCTGATGACGCCGCGTTATACGTTATTATGCCAATGCGACTGTAGTCACTACTACATTAAGTGTTTGCAGCGTTTCGCATATCCCACGTTATTTTGTTATTTAAATTATCAATTCAAGAAGCGATGAGTGTTGATACTCCTCGCTTCTTTTCTTTCATCAGTGTGACCTCATGAAACTGGACCGCGTCCAGATTACACAGTTTCGTAATCTTACTTCCGTATCACTTTCTCCTTCACCAGCGTTGACTATCATTAAAGGCGTGAATGGGAGTGGGAAATCCTCGTTAATCGAAGCACTTTATTACCTAGGCTTTGGACGTTCTTTTAGAACAAATAAACACAGTTCGGTTATTCAAAATGAGAAGGACAGCTTCAGTGTTTTCGCGTCATGCAAAACTGAAGAAGGGGATGAATTAAAGCTAGGTTTTCAACGAAGTAGAAATGAGACATTCACCTGTAGTATTAACGGTGAACATTCAAATAAGTTATCAGATTTAGTTAGCTTGGTACCACTTCAACTTTTTACTCCGCAGAGTACTGACCTTATAATTGGTTCGCCTTCCGAGCGTCGACGTTTTTGTGATTGGGGATTGTTTCACGTGAAACATCAGTTTCAATCACTTGCTAATCAGTATGGTAAATTTTTAAAACATAGAAATGCCTTACTGAAACAGCAGGCAAATTTAAGCGCACCACAAAATCAATATTGGGAGTCTCAGTTCTCAGAACTAGGTGAGTCTTTATCGGCTACTCGTCAGGAATATGTGGATACCCTTACCCCTATTTTTAAGCAGTACGCGCAAGAATTTCTTCCTAACTTCGATGTGGAATTAAGTTACTATAAAGGGTGGGAAAAAGATGTCGGTTTATCAGAAAGCCTAGTTAAAAAACGTGAGTATGATGGTAAAATAGGACATACCTCTTCTGGGCCCCATAAAGCCGATTTAAGGCTTAAAGTGAATGGAGTAAACGCTCAGGAGCTTTTATCAAGAGGACAGCTTAGAATGGCTGTGGCAGCGCTTCAAATGTCACAGACTAAGCTATTTAATAAGGCAACGCAGCGCAAAAGTATCTTTTTACTTGATGATGTAGGTGCCGAATTAGATGCCGATAAAAGAGAACAATTTATTGATGGGTTGCTCAAAATGGATACGCAGGTTTTCGTTACTGCAATAGAATCCACGCAACTCGCTTTTATACAAAAATACAACGAAAAGAAAATGTTTCACGTGGAACATGGAAGCGTGAAAGAGGAGTAAAAGCTAGTATGTCAGCAGAGAACAACTACGACTCGTCCAGTATTAAAGTACTTAAAGGATTAGATGCCGTAAGAAAGCGTCCTGGTATGTATATCGGTGATACTGATGATGGTACCGGATTACACCACATGGTTTTCGAGGTGGTCGATAACTCTATCGATGAAGCACTTGCTGGACATTGTTCTGAGATTACTGTGCTCATTCACAGCGATGGCTCAGTATCTGTGTCTGACGATGGACGTGGTATACCAACTGAATTGCACCCAGAAGAGGGGGTGTCTGCAGCTGAAGTTATCATGACAGTTCTTCACGCCGGCGGTAAATTCGACGATAACTCTTATAAAGTATCGGGCGGTTTGCACGGTGTAGGTGTATCAGTAGTAAACGCACTTTCAAGCCGTCTGAAGCTTCGTATTCGTCGCGGCGGTAAAGCGCATGAACAAGAATATCATCATGGTGTTCCACAAGCGCCACTAGCGGTAACAGGCGATACAGATAAAACGGGAACTATGATCCGTTTCTGGCCAAGTTCAGACACCTTCACAGATACGCTTTACCACTACGATATTCTTGCTAAACGTCTTCGTGAACTATCATTTTTGAACTCTGGTGTGTCTATTCGCTTGAAAGACGAACGCGATGGAAAAGAAGACCACTTCATGTACGAAGGTGGTATCAAAGCTTTCGTTGAGTACCTAAATGAAAAGAAAACACCTGTTCACCAGAAAGTGTTTCATTTCAGCAGTGAACAAGAAGACGGTATTGCAGTAGAAGTAGCGATGCAATGGAACGATAGTTTCCAAGAGAACGTGTTCTGTTTCACCAACAACATTCCTCAGCGCGACGGTGGTACTCACTTGGCGGGCTTCCGTGGAGCACTAACGCGTACATTGAATAACTACATGGAAAAGGAAGGCCTGAACAAAAAGGCAAAAACGAATGCCAGTGGTGACGATGCGCGTGAAGGTCTAACCGCGGTTATTTCCGTTAAAGTACCAGATCCGAAATTCAGCTCACAGACAAAAGATAAGCTTGTGTCTTCTGAAGTTCGTCCAGCAGTTGAGTCGGCAATGAACGAAAAGCTAGCAGAGTTTTTACTAGAAAACCCTGCAGAAAGTAAAATCATTGCGGGTAAAATTATTGATGCTGCTCGTGCTCGTGAAGCTGCACGAAAGGCCCGTGAAATGACACGCCGTAAAGGTGCGCTAGATTTGGCTGGCCTACCAGGTAAGCTAGCTGACTGTCAGGAAAAAGATCCTGCACTTAGTGAACTATACATAGTGGAGGGTGACTCTGCGGGCGGTTCAGCTAAGCAGGGTCGTAACCGTAAAAACCAAGCTATT